>NZ_JBSMEZ010000125.1:0-15067 GCF_056498605.1 Profundibacter sp. | reverse complement strand
GGCGAACTAGCTTGCAGCAGCGGCCAGCAAAACTACCAGCATCAGTGGGATCAGAAGACCGCCGCCTGAAGACGATGTTGTTTCTTCAACAACAACCACGTCGTCCATGATTGGAGGCAATGGGTTGCCAGCGAAAGCTGTAGAAGCAGCAACTGTAAGTGCAGCAGCAAGTGCAAGTTTTTTCATAGTGTGTTCCTTTAATTCGAAAAGCAAATTTCTGCACAAATTGTGAAGAAAGTTGCAGCCATGACGCCATAGCGTGTAAGGCGTCATAGGCCCCGAATGCGCGGAAGCACAAGTACTAGTCATAGGTTGTGTTTAAGGCACAAAATATATCGTTAAATAAGCAACACTTGTGTGCCTACTTTTGCCAGAACGTAAAGCTCTTCAATATGTTGGTTATAGAGGCCGATACACCCGTTTGACGAACGACGACCGATTTTGCGCGTATCATGGGTGCCATGTATGCGATAATATGTCCATGACAGGTATAGTGCGCGTGTTCCTAGCGGGTTTTCAGGACCGGGTGGAATATAAGCTGGCCATTCAGGGTTTCGTTTCAGCATTGACGGGGTTGGGCGCCAGCTGGGGCCATCTACCTTTTGCACAATTTTCGTGCGGCCTCGGCGTGTCAATTCATCCGTCATTGGAACGCTTGTCGGATACAGTTTGTAAATCGTCTCGTCTGCGGACCAATAATGCAAGGCACGCGACGTAGTATCGACCAAAATCGCACCACCACTCAGGTTTGCGAAATACGGCTGCCATTCCAGCGATCTAAAGCTTGAAATGTTTCTGCGTGTCTCGCCGGAAATTTCTTCTTCAATCTGTGCTTCGCCTGTTGATTGAGCAAGCGCAGGTGATGCAAGCACCCCCATTGTTACAGCAGATGACCGCAAAAACAGCCGTCGGTTCATCTTGTTGTTCATATCATCAGTCATCTTTTCTGCTCCTAATCGGAAATTCCGTTGCGTTGCGGCCTATATATGGCGAGAAAGTCGCAGTCGCAAATCAAACAAGCGTTAACATGCCATATCTACGGAATGTGGGTTTGATCCGCAACGATGTTCCCTATAGAGGGGTTAGAACAACCAACAACAGGTGGCTTTTTCATGTACCGACTACTCATCATCGCATTTGCGGCCCTTTTCGCACTTTCTGCCTGCACACCGCAGGGGCCTGTGCTTGGTCCTAATGGCAAACCATTGCCCAGAGTTTATAGAATTAAGGCTGCTAATACGGGGAAAATCCAGCTCCGCATGCTGGATTCTGTTAATGCGCTGCGCAATGTCGCCGGTGCTTCCCCCCTCAAGCTGAGTTCGCAACTTACAGCCGCGGCAGCCACACATTCACGCGATATGTCAGTGCAAAACCGCCCTTGGCACTTTGGGTCTGACGGCTCTTCTCCGCTAGATCGGGTTAAACGCGCGGGTTATCCGGGCAATATGCGGGGCGAAAACATCTCGGAAACATATGAAACCGAGCTGGAAACCCTAAGCGCCTGGATGGATTTGAGCGATACGCGTAATGTGATTCTGGACCCAGAATCGACAGACATGGGGTTTTCCTGGCATCAGGATAAAAATGGAAAAATCTGGTGGACGTTGGTTACAGGTGGGTAATTATCATTCCTGATCTATGGATAAATTGAAATCCGCGTTCCGTTTTTTACCATCGCATAAATATCTTCGATCTGTCGGTTTGAAACAGAAATGCATCCTGCCGTCCAGTCTGCCCCTTTTGGGTCGCCAGGACGGCGCCCGCCGTGAATAAAGATGTCCCCGCCAGGTGATTTCCCTAATGCTTTGGCTTCCGCCCGATCTGCAGCATTTGGGTAAGAAATACCAATCGACAGATAAAACGCACTGTTCGGGTTGCGCCGGTCAATGAAATATTCACCTTCGGGCGTCTTCCCGTCTCCTTCTACCTGCTTATCCCCTGTCGGGGCAAAACCCAGCTCGATAGGATATCTCTTTAGCACCTTGTCATTGTTCATTAGATACAGCTGATGACGTTCTTTATAAATAAGAACGCGAGTAACCTCGGGACCATCATAGGTTCTGAATTTTGTCGCACAGGCACCAACAAGGCCCACCAATGCCACAAGCAATATTGCCTTTATAATTTTCATATTGTGCCCGCTACGCCCGTTTTTTATCAGCAATACAGCATATCTAGCCTTGTGAATAGCCGTATATAGCGTCGTTTGTTGTCACTTTAGAGTGAAGCTTGCAGCAAGTTCTACATGAGAGGACCATCGAAACTGGTCAATCACATCAATCTGGCCCAGCAAATAACCCGCATCCGTCAGGGTTTTCGCGTCACGGGCAAAACTGGCGGGATTGCAGGATATTGCGGCAACCTTATGGGGTTTGGCGCGGGCTATTTCATGGAATTGTTGTTCAGCACCTGCGCGGGGCGGATCGATCACCACAGCATCAAAGCGTTTGAATTCATCTGGCAATAGCGGGCGGCGGAACAGGTCGCGCACTTCGGTTGTGACACGCTTTAGGCCCGTGGCTTGACGCCAACCCTGATCTAGCGCCTTTAACATTGTCGCGTCCCCTTCAACCGCGTGAACCTCGGCATTTGCGGCAATGGGCAAGGCAAATGTGCCGCAACCCGAGAAAATATCCAGCACATGTTTAGCGCCTGAAATAGTCTCTAATACAGCTGAAAGAAGCGCTTCTTCGCCTTCTTTTGTGGCCTGAAGAAAGGCACCGGCAGGGGGCACAACGCGAATGCCCCCAAACATTTGAAACGGGGCCGCGATATCAACGATAGGCTCACCATCCCAGGTCAATCGCGCCAGACCGTGTTCCCCCGCCATTGACGCCAGCGTCATCAACATTTGGCCATCCAGCGGCTTTGCCCCTGTTACCGCCACATCCACACCAGCATCAGATCGTGTGACAGTGAACCGTACTTCACCCTTGCGCGAGGTGCCAAACACAGTCAGGGCACGCAGCGCGGGAATTGCCGCCAACAAATCGGGATGCAGCAGGTGGCAATCCGGAATTTCAGTGACCGCGTCAGTGCCGCGAGCATGAAACCCCACATGTGCGTCCTTTTTGGTGCGCCGGCCTGTAAATACCGCACGGCGGCGGGTGCGCGGCGCAGATGTCTGGATCGGGCGCAAGTCCGCCTCAAGGTTATGTGCGGCCAAAGCAGTGCGCACCACTTCCTGCTTCCAGTTCGCAACAAACGCATCCGATGCGTGCTGCAGGGAACAGCCGCCACAAGATTTATAATGCCGGCACGGGGCCGCAACCCTGTCAGGCGATGGGGTAATGATTTTGGGCACCGCTATGCGGCCATCTAAAACCTCACCGTCGATCACTTCGCCCGGCAGCGTTCTGGGGGCATAGACCGGACCCTCGGCAATTCCATCGCCGTGATGGCCCAATCTTGTGATGGTAAGCGTCACTGCGCCGCCTCCTCTATTCCGATAAAGCCGCCTGATTGGCGATTCCAATAGCGGGCATACTGCCCACCTTTGGCAAGCAGCGCCTCATGCGTGCCTTCTTCTATAATTCGACCCTGATCCAGCACAACTATACGATCCATACGGGCAATGGTGGATAGGCGGTGCGCGATGGCCAGCACAGTTTTACCCTCCATGACATGCGACAGGGCCGTCTGGATTGCTGCTTCAACTTCGCTATCCAGCGCACTGGTAGCCTCGTCCAGAACCAGGATCGGTGCGTCTTTTAGAATGGCGCGCGCAAGAGCGATGCGTTGGCGCTGACCGCCGGATAATTTCACCCCGCGCTCACCCAGATAGGCGTTATAGCCGCGCCGCCCTGCGTGATCTTGCAAATCATGGATAAAACTATCGGCCTCGGCCCGCTTGGCGGCATCAAACACCTGTTCATCCGTTGCATCGGGGCGGCCATACAGGATGTTGGCCCGCGCCGAACGATTGAACATCGCCGTTTCCTGCGTGACCATCCCGATCTGACGGCGTAGGCTTTCTTGTGTTACATCAGTTAAGCGCTGCCCATCTATCGACACATCGCCTGATTCCGGATCGTATAGCCGCATCAACAATGCAACCAATGTCGATTTCCCCGCGCCAGACGCACCCACGATCCCCAATTTTTCACCAGGATGGATTGTCAGGTTAATATCGGAAATTCCGCCTGTTTCACGACCATAGGCAAAGCTGACATCCTTGAACCTAACTTCGGCCTGCGTAACCTGCAGTTCGGCGGCATTAGATGCGTCAATCAGGCCGTGTGATGGGGTCAAGGTTTTCATGCCATCCTCGACCTCGCCCACTGCGGCGTAAATTCCCATCAACGCAAAACTGACCCAGCCAGTCATCTGCGCAATCCGCAGCGAAATTGCGCCAGTTGTGGCAATATTCCCCGCTGAAATTGCGGTTTGTGACCACAGCCATAGCGTACCGCCAACAAGGATCACTGGAACCAGACCAGCAACCGTCATGAGCGAAAAGCGAAACAGCGTCGCCAACCGGCCAAAGTGCAGCGTGCTTTCGCGCAAGTCACGCATCGCCGTCAACGCCGCCGCATCTTCGTGCTTGTGATGCGCGAACAGTTTGACGGTTTTGATGTTGGTTACAGTATCAACAATCTGACCCGAAAGCGCTGCCCGTGCAGCGGCCCGCGCCCCTGCCCTGATCCGCACGCGGGGCAAAAACCAGCTGATTAGAGACAAATAAACCACCAGCCAGATAATCAGCGCACCGCCAACCCGCCAGTCAATCGTGGTCAGTAAAACCGCCGATCCGACAAGTGACGCCAATGCAAAAGCAACGACATTTACCACCTCGATCACCACCTCGGTTATCGCACGCGAGGTTTGCATTTGTTTTTGCGCTATGCGCCCGGCGAAATCATCATCAAAGAACTGCACCGAATGGCCCAGCGTATACCGGTTAAGCCGTGACAAAACCAAAGGCATAATATTTGGGCCAATCACGATCGTCTGCATCCCGACAGATGTTCCGATTACTGCAGGTCGCAAAAACAGGAAAAACCCAGCGACCATCAGTAACATTGCGCTGCGATCTACGATAAAATTCGGCCCGCTTTCGATTGCACCATCAATGACAACACCAAGCAACAAAGCAGTCAATACCTCGAGCACACCAGACGCAGCGGCGGCAAGCGCGGACAGGGACAAAACCGGAAACGCCCCCTTTAGACACCAGCGAAAAAACCGCCCCAATGTCTGCGGCGGAGGTCCATCAGCAGGTAGAAACCCGTCTATCCAGTTTGAAGGTGTCATGCTTGTTGCCCAAATTGCTCAGATGAACACCATAGCGGCTGTTGCGCCCAGCGCCAGCGCCATTCCACGCATAAATATGCGCCAGACATTCGGACGGGTTAATAGATAGGCCAATAGTGATCCGGCCGATGTCCAGAACAGGCAGACAAACAGGTTCAAACCGGAAAACGCGCTGGCAAGGCGGAGCGCCTCGCGCATTGGCGGCAATCCGGCGCTATAAGCCGACGATGCAGTTAACGCCACGGCCCATATTTTTGGATTAACCCATTGAAATAAAACGGCCTGAAAGAATGTAAACGGCTTTTTACGCTGTTTTGATTCTGGCCGGTATGTAGACATCCATAGCCGCCATGCCATCCATAATATCCATGCGGCAGCAATGATTTTTAACGCCAATTCCAACTGCGGATATGTTTGCAGCAATGTCCCGATGCCAAGACCTGTTAGCCCCGCGATAATGCCGACGCCCAGCGCGACACCTAATAAATGCGGCAATGTTTTGCGAAATCCGAATTGTGCGCCAGATGCAGTTAACATAATCACATTCGGGCCCGGCGAAAACAGGCCGGCAAAGACGAAGGCGTAGAGCGGATCAAGCAAGGAGCTGGTCCTTGGTCAGGGTGAAACCGGAGTTGATCCACTTCGCTTCCAGTTCGGACAGTATTTTGCCCAGCGCGGCCCCTTGCATGGCGGGCATCAGGTCGGCTGCCTTAATCGGGAATTTTGCTGTTGCACCATGCTGTGTCTGATCAAAAGCAACGGGATCAAGTGGAGATTCCAAAAGGGCGGCGCGCAGCAGGATGATATCACGGGCCATATCCGCACCTACCCGATAGCCGAGTTCTGACGGCCCGCGCGTGCTGCCAATATCATTACGCAGATGTTGTAATTGCCTTGTCTCTGCTTTGCTAAGGCGAAGAAGGGTGTTGGTATCGGGTCCGCCAAGGGCAGCGAGCCTACGGATTGGATCAGGCCTGACATCGCCCTCCAGATGGATCAAAACGGGCAAGTATTTTGCAGTCGCGCCGGGCAAAATGGCGGTTAGCACACCGCTTGCGGCCATTGATGCGATACTGGGTGCTGGATCGGGGGCGGTTAGCAGTTTTTTTAGTTCTGATCCAATACGTTCTTTTGAAATAGACTCTAATCCAGACGAATTTGCGGCACATGCAGCCAATCCTTCGGCATCCAACCCCGTGATGACATCGCCATACCATGCGTGAAACCGGAAAAACCGCAAAATACGCAGGTAATCCTCTTTGATCCGGCGGCCTGCATCCTCGATAAACCGAACGCGATGCGTCAGCAGATCCGGCATGCCATTTAACGGATCTGTTATGTTACCGTTTGCATCGGCATAGAGCGCATTCATGGTAAAATCACGCCGATGCGCATCGTCATTGATTGTGTCGGAAAAAGCTACGACAGCGCGGCGCCCGTCAGTTTCGACGTCACGGCGATAGGTCGTGATCTCGTAAGGGGCGCCTTCCGATACAACAGTTACCGTACCGTGGTCGATGCCGGTCGGGATCGCTTTTAGACCTGCCGCTTCGGCCAGCCTCATTACCTTGTCAGGCAAAGCATTGGTCGAAATGTCGATATCGTTCACAGGGGCGTTTAGCAGCGCATTGCGAACGCAGCCGCCAACAAAGAAACACTCAAATCCCGCATCTGTCAGCATTTGACAGACCTTTTGTGTCTCCGGATTGCTAATCCAGTCGGCTGTGATCTGGGTCATACATTCATCCCCTCGGCCAATGACCGCAAAATTCGTGCTGTTGCACCCCAGATATAATAGGGACCGTAAGGCACAGTATAATAACGGCGGCGCTGTCCACGCCAACGTCGGCCCTGAATAGAAAACTGTGAAATGTCGGTGACATGGGACAGCGGGGCAGTAAAGACTTCGGCCACTTCGCCTTGGTCTGGTTTTGGATGATATGTGGCTCTAACAATACCTAAAATTGGGGTAACGGTAAACCCTGTCACGGTTTCGTGAGCCGGTAATCGGCCCAAGACTTCAACATTACTGGGCGCTAGGCCAATTTCCTCGTCCGCTTCGCGCAGGGCGGTATCCTCAAGACTGGCATCGCTATCATCGCGCTTGCCGCCCGGAAACGCGACCTGACCCGCATGGTGTTTTAGGGTTGAAGCGCGTTGGGTCAGGATAACTTGTGGCCCAGCCGCCGTTTGCTGTATTGCAATCAGAACCGCAGCGGAGCGAAGCACACGGTTTTCAGCCAACTTAACCTCGGAGTTCAGGTCAAAATCAGAAGATTCCTGATGCAACCGACCAATTGCAGAGGTCAGGCGGATAGGGAGGTCAGCTTGCATCATCAGTTGGCTCAACAGCCTCAAACCCCAGCGTTTTAGGGTCAAATTGGTAATGCGCGCCACAAAACTGACAATCCGCGGTGACAATTCCATCATCTGTCGTCATGTGGGCAATATCCTTGGCTGAATAAATCGACAGGCTTTGCCGAACACGGGCATCAGAACAGGTGCAGCCGAATTCCATCGGTTGTGCATCAAATATGCGGGGTTGTTCCTCGTGAAATAGACGCAATAACAGCTCGGTCGGGGCAATAGTTGGCCCGATCAACTCTAGCTGGTCAACGGTATCAAGCAGGATATTGGCGCGAGACCAGTTTTCACTACTGTCATCATCCTGAACCACGATTGACGCGTCTGCACCAACCATCAAAGGCGACGCGTTGGGCATGTGTTGCAGCATTATACCACCTGCACGCCAACGTTCGGCCTCGCCCGCCATTTGAGAACGGCCAAAGGCAAGTTCAAACCGTGTCGGGATTTGTTCGGATTGGTCAAAATACGTCTCTGCACAGGCGGAAAGTGACGCTTTCTCAAGCGGGGTGATACCCTGATAAGGCTCGCTTCCCTCGCCCTGATCAATCAGAATTGCAAAATACCCTTTGCCGATTTGCGAGAACGGAGTTTGGGCAGGATCAAGCTGTTCAGGATCAAAACTGGCATAGGCACGGATGCGGGCAGGTGCCCCCACAGATTCAGGGGCATAGTAATCGGCGGCAAGGATACGGGCAGGCCCATCACCGCGCACTTGGATCGACAGTTTCCAGCGCAACTTGATCGTTTGTCCGATCAGTGCGGTCAGTAACGCGACCTCGGCGATCAGGGCCTCGATCTGGGGTGGGTAATTGTGCTGCGACAGCACGTTTTCAAGCACGCCGTCCAAACGGGCAACGCGGCCACGGATATTGGCGCGGTCCAGTTGAAAGGGTAGCACAGTGTCGTCCCATGTAATCTGTGTTGTCTGTGTCATTATGTCTATCCTTACGCGTTCCTTCCGGCATAGCGCTACTATTTGTGCAGGGCAACCAAACGAATGTGGTTGATATTGCCCGCTACCGGATTCACAACAGATGGGTATTCATTGGGTGGATGATAAGATGATCCGGCGATTTGGCGAATCCGTGGTGACGGGCAAGCGGTATCAGGTAAGAGCAGGCGCATATGCGGTGCTACCGCTGGGGGGGAACCTATTGGTAACCCATCAGGCCGAACCAACACCAGAATTTCAGCTGCCTGGGGGAGGGATTGATCCATGCGAATCACCACTACATGCGCTGCATCGCGAGGTGATGGAGGAAACCGGCTGGAGAATTGCAGCGCCCCGCAAGCTGGGCGTGTTTCGCCGGTTCACCTATATGCCGGAATACGATCTCTGGGCGGAAAAACTGTGCCATATTTATACAGCCCGACCAGTTCGCGCATTGGGGCCACCAACCGAGCAGGGGCATACAGCCATCTGGATGGGAGCACTGGACGCAGCACATCTGTTGGCAAACGAGGGTGACCAATTTTATGTCCGCAGGTTATTTGGTTAATTCGACCCGCTGAATTCCAGTAGAATGGCTGAAATATCGTCAGGAAACTCCTCACCACCGGAATATTCATTCAAATCCCACATCAGGGTCTCTAGAAATTGACTGCCGTAAATGGTGGAGTTACGTTTCATCAAGTCCACAACGCCATCTTCGTCCAGCATATCTCCATCCTGCGCCGGACATTCGGTGATACCGTCAGACATAATAAGCAATCTATCACCAGTATTTAGGGTAATGTCGAAATCCTCGTATTCAGCCCCTGACACCAAACCCACAGGCAATCCACCCTGACCACAGAATTCAACCGTGCCATCTGCACGCTGAATGGCCGGATGCGGATGCCCCGCCTGCGTTGCGACGACGACGCCAGAGGTTAGATCCAAGTGGGCCAACAGCAAGGTAAAATAATGTTCGGTATCCATTTCTTCAAGTACAACACGGTTCAGATGATCAACCACAAGCGCCGGACTGCGGGCGGCATAGCTGCCATCGTCACACTGGATCAACGCCAAATTTTGATCCGGTGTTGATCCGGATAAAAACCCAGCCAACCGGGCCGTCATCAAAGCCGAGGTGATGCCGTGACCAGACACATCAATCGAAAATAACCCGATCTGTGTTTTGGTAATGGGAAAGAAACCAACAAGATCACCGCCGACGTGGCCACAGGGACGCAATAATAGCGACACTTCTGCCGCGCCAAAATTGCGATATCGTTCTTTAACCAGCGATTGTTGTAACTTTTTCGCCTCGATCAAATCTCGGTCAATCGTATCATACAGACATTTAATTTCAGCGAGCGCATCAGTAACGATACGGTTCTTCTCGGTCAGCTCCCGCTCCATTTGCTGGATACGTTCGCCCGCGCGGATACGGGCACGCAATTCACTAGCGTTGACAGGCTTGGTTAGAAAATCATCAGCCCCCACATCCAGTCCATGCGCCACCTCGTCCTTTTCGCTTTTTGAGGTCAGCAGGATAAAATATCCGTAATTATCCCGTTTTAATTGACGAAAAGCCGTGCAAAACTCCAGACCATTCATCCCAGGCATCATCCAGTCACTAAGGATCAGATCAAGCGGTTCACGCTGACATATTTCCAGTGCAGCATGACCTGAATCGGCCTCGAGCACATCGTACCCCCATCGCTTGAGCGACGAACTAAGAATACGGCGTTGGACACGGCTATCATCAACAACCAAAACACGTTTGATTGATTCGACCAGCCCAGCATCGGCACCAGAATGCTGCATATTCACCGCGGCGGTTGATTGCGCCATTTCTATGTCCCCAAACAAGATTTCGCCCTTTTTGACAGCAACCCTTTAAGGGAGCGTGAATGTTAAAATTAAGGAGATTTTGTTGGGGATCGTTATAGACCGTTAAAGATCACCAACTATTAAGGTGCGGCGTGGGGGCGTCAGAAAACTGTTAGGAGTGGGTGATGATAAACTGGGACCGGGTGAACGAATTACGTGACGAGGTTGGCATTGAAGATTTCCAAGAGGTGATTGTGATGTTCCTCGAGGAGGTCGAGGATACAATGGTGCGGATGATCGCCGTGCCAAATCTGGCCACACTTGAAGAAGATATGCATTTCCTGAAAGGCAGCGCGCTGAACCTTGGGTTCGCGCAGTTCGGCAACCTGTGTCAGGCTGGCGAAAAGGCCGCTAGTAACGGACAGGCCGAAACGGTTTATCTGGATGATATTTTCGAGTCTTACGCCGCATCCAAAACAGCATTCAGAGAACGGTTTGGTTGTATGAAAGCGGCCTAGATAATAAACTCGGCAACAGTTTCATCGTTAGTAATATCACTAAAGGTAAAACCGGCATCATCGATCTTGCTAAACAATACATCAAAATTTTTCGCATCGCTGGTTTCAATCCCGATCAGTACCGAACCGAAATTTCGTGCCGATTTTTTCAGGTATTCAAAGCGGGCAATATTATCATCAGGTCCAAGGATCGACAGAAAATCCTTCAGGGCGCCGGGGCGCTGGGGCAGGCGCAGGATAAAATATTTTTTCAGGCCCAGATGGCGTTGCGCACGTTCTTTTACCTCGGGCAAACGCTCAAAATCAAAGTTGCCGCCAGAGGTGACACATACCACGGTTTTACCTTTGATCTGATCGGCAAGATCAGGTAGCGCATCAACGGATAGGGCGCCCGCAGGTTCCAGCACCACACCTTCGACATTCAGCATCTCGATGATGGTGGTGCAGATCCTGTCTTCAGGGGCCAACAGAATGTCTTGGGCGGGGGTGTTTTTCAGAACCGCAAAGTTCTGCTCACCAATACGGGCCACGGCGGCACCATCAACAAAACTGTCGACCTTATTCAGCGTTACAGGTTTGCGGGCAGCAATCGCGGCAGTCAGGCTGGGCCCACCCGTAGGTTCAACAAAACGGATGGCAGTGTCGGGGGCCTGATCCGACAGATAAGACACGATGCCAGACGACAGCCCGCCACCACCAACCGGCAGAACCACCATATCGGGGGCGCGGCCCAGCTGTTCCAGCATTTCCACCGCAACCGATGCTTGGCCTTCGATCACATCCACATCGTCAAACGGCGACAGGAAATGTGCGCCCACATCCGCACAATAGGCCTGCGCCGAGGCAAGCGTGTTATCGAAATAATCCCCGACGAGGCGAATTTCGATATTGTCGCCACCAAAAATCCGAGTCTTGTTTACTTTTTGATGCGGGGTTGTGACAGGCATAAAGATCACCCCGTGAACCCCGAAATGCCGACACACGAACGCCACACCCTGCGCATGATTTCCGGCGCTGGCACAAACAAAGGTATCTTGTTCGCCAACAACCTTGCGCATCGCATTCAGTGCCCCGCGAATTTTGTAGGACCGCACAGGCGATAGGTCTTCGCGTTTCAGCCAGATGTCGGCATCATAACGGGCCGACAAATGGTCATTACGCTGTAGCGGCGTTACCTCGAACAGGTCGCGCATCGCCTCGGTCGCTATGCGGGCGTTATCGGAAAAATCTGACATCTGTTATAGCTCGCGCCCTTCGACATAAATGCCGTATAGCGCGGTTAGAACGCTTACGCCAACCATCATCGCAACCCAGCCAACCACATAGGTATACACTAGGTTAATAAGCGAGGTTGCATCGGGATTCATATTGCTTGGAATCTGGATAATGATTGCAAAGACAACAGCAATTACTGCCAGCTGTGCAATCGCACCAGAGGCGGCGGCGGTTTTTTCCCAAGAAGTTTTGAATGCCAGCGCTTTTCCCAATGCCACCGCGGGCAGGACCAGACCAAGACGATACGACAAATATAGCAACACCCCAAGCAGCAACAGAGGGACAATCGAAGCCGCAGCGGCCCCTAATAGCGAACCAATAGCAACACCCAGCAACATCCCCAAAGCAACACCCACTATGGCAAGCATCAAGGCCAACTGAATGGTTTTTCCCAGATAGGCCCCGATCGCGCCGGCATGTAGTGGCGGAATAATAGTATCGGGATTTTCCGCAAGCAAAACATACCTATGCCACAAAACAGCAATCCATAGGCTGGTCAGTAGGGCAACAACAATATTCAGCACCATCATACCCAGCAACCCGCTGGGCAACGCCATAGTCATATTGCCTCTTTGCATATTGCGCTGAAGAACCGCAAGATCATCAACATAGGTCAGCTGGAAATATGCGTTAACAACGATATAGGCCAAATACAAAAGCCCGGAAACACGCAGCGCAGGCCCAAGATTTCCAAAAACCATCCGCACGGAATGGGTGAATATATTCCAGCCTTGCATTATCTTCCCTTTTGTCAAAACCTGTTTCCCGTTGATACGCATCTTGGACAAGCTGGGTCAACCGCACACACCTTGCCCTTTACCCAAAATAGGGGTAATCGCCACCCAAACCCTAACGGATGTTGGAGAGAAAAATGTCTGCGCCTAAAAAAGTTGTGCTGGCCTATTCCGGTGGCCTTGATACCTCGATCATTTTGAAATGGCTGGAAATTGAATACGGCTGCGAGGTTGTGACCTTTACCGCCGATCTGGGGCAGGGTGAAGAACTGGAACCGGCCCGAGCCAAGGCCGAGTTGTTGGGGGTAAAACCCGAGAATATCCATATTGAGGATCTGCGCGAGGAATTCGTACGTGATTTCGTTTTCCCGATGTTCCGCGCCAATGCACAATACGAGGGGCTGTATCTGCTGGGCACGTCAATTGCGAGGCCGCTAATCTCAAAACGTCTGGTCGAAATCGCAGCCGAATGCGGGGCCGATGCGGTGTCGCACGGCGCGACCGGCAAGGGTAACGATCAAGTGCGGTTTGAACTGGCCGCCTATGCGCTAAACCCAGAAATCGTGGTGATTGCTCCGTGGCGCGAATGGGATTTATCCAGCCGCACAAAACTGCTGGAATTTGCCGAACAGCACCAGATTCCGATCGCCAAAGACAAACGCGGCGAGGCACCGTTTTCTGTGGACGCGAACCTGCTGCACACATCTAGCGAAGGCAAGGTTCTGGAAGACCCCGCCGTGGAGGCGCCCGATTACGTTTACCAGCGCACAGTCCACCCCGAAGACGCGCCGGACACGCCCGAATTTATCGAGATCACTTACGAGCGCGGCGACCCCGTTGCGCTGAATGGAAAGGTGCTGTCACCTGCCGAAATGCTGACCGCATTAAACGAGGTTGGCGGCAAGCACGGCATTGGTCGGCTTGACTTGGTCGAAGGGCGGTTTGTCGGAATGAAATCACGCGGGATTTACGAAACCCCTGGAGGCGCCATCATGCTGGAGGCGCATCGCGGCATTGAAAGCATCACGCTGGATCGCGGAGCGGCGCATCTAAAAGATGAGCTGATGCCGAAATATGCCGAGCTGATTTACAACGGCTTCTGGTTCAGCCCAGAACGCAATATGTTGCAGGCGCTGATTGATACATCTCAGGAACATGTAGCAGGAACCGTCCGCCTGAAGCTGTATAAAGGCATGGTTCAAACGGTTGGCCGCTGGTCAGATCATTCGCTTTATTCCGAAGAACACGTAACGTTCGAGGATGATGCTGGGGCGTATGACCAGAAGGATGCAGCGGGGTTTATCAAGATCAACGCACTGCGTTTGAAATTGTTGGCAGCGCGCGACAAGCGGGTTAAGCGCTGATCTTGGCCGCTGCCAGTTGTTGATAAAACGGCAGTGCCTTTTCAGCCAATCCTGCGTAATCACCCGAAAGTTGCGGCAACGGTCCTTCGGCCCCCGCAAACCCAGTGCTACGATGCACCACCCCATACCAATGCGGCGCCCAAGCGCCATCATCGGCGTGCCCGCCTGCAGGCCACGATAACATTGCCGGATCAAATAGCAGGCCCAGCGCATGACATAATGCTGCTAACATGCCTTCGGGGTTTTCACGGATGTCATGGGAATCGACAACAATCGGATCATCACACTGTTCAAACAACTCCGCCTGTTGCCAAAACCCGATATCGTCTAGCGTCGGCCCTTGGCGTTTCTTGGCATAGCTGGCGATCACGCGGGCGGGGTGACGGATAAGAAATACATTTTTTACCTGCTTCATCCAGCTGCGATCAACTCCGTCAATCATATGCTGGGTCATGTGTTTTTGATAGAAGTGCGCCGTGTTATTAGGGTTTTCCCCAATCAGACATGCCGCAACCTTGTCCGCATCCTGCTCACCCGCCGCCAGAATTTCACCACCCATAGGATGATCCAAGCCCGTAGTCGCCAGATAGGATGCGTAAAACGGCTCGTCCCACACAGCACAATCGGACCGCGCGCCAAATGAATACATCATTGCCGTCGACAGATTACGTGGGGCGGACCACATTGCGATTTTCATTTTGCCAATTCCTAACACCCGCACACCTCCCGATTACTAAGTGGCGCAAGGGATTCCGCCAAGAAGTAAATATCGTTCACTGCTGCGTGATATTTGCTTAC
>NZ_JBSMEZ010000124.1:0-4748 GCF_056498605.1 Profundibacter sp. | reverse complement strand
AGGGGTGGCTTTGTTTACCCTTGAAGATCGCCAATACCAGCTAACCGAATCAGGGCGGCGGTCGTTACCAGAGGCCGAAGAGCTGTTGGCGCGTGGCGAGGCGTGGTTGAACAACCAATCGGCGCATATTAGCGGGCTCCTCAGTATTGCTATTGAGCCAAAAACTACTGATTCTTCGTATTATCTGCAACAGCATTCGCTTGGCCGTCTGTGGACCGACAGTTCACCCTTGATGCAATATGGTTTCCAGTGTTGGGCCAAGGCGAAGGGGCAGATCGAGAGCCCGGAATTTTCAAATATCAGACCTTATGCGATGGTGTTCAAGCCGCTCGAGGGGGGCTGGATTTGTGCTGAAATTGGCGAAAAATCCTCCTATGCAACATGGCACGGCGGGGAATGGCAACGCAGCAGTATTGGACGTTGGATCTCGGATTTGCCTGGTGGAACGGGTGTCGCGGATTTACTGGTGTATCCATTTCGAGATGTTTGGGCGCATGGAGCCGTGCGGCTGGATCATATCTATACATTCAACACATTCCAAGATAGCCAGGAAAGGGTGCCGATCAGCTATCAAAGGCTGTTGATGGGGTGTCGATTACCTGATGGTAGCTTTGCCTTGGCTGCCCTGATTGACCGAACCCATAATGTCGACATTCAAGGTTTAAGCCCCGAGCGGGCAACATCGATGCAGAAAAATTTCATCATGGATGTTGATGTAAAAGGGCTGAAGCCTGTCAAATAACTTCCCCTAACGCCCAAATTCCTGTCTATATAGAATACAACTATGGCAGGAGTTTTTGATGGGCATTCACAGTGACTTCCATGGCACCCAGTTTATTGAGGAAACGTCTGATATTGCCAACAAAAAGGGAATATTATTGCGTGTTGGCATGTGTTTCAACGAGTATAGCAATTTAATATCGAGATATAGATCGCATCAACCAGTGGGAAAACCGTTCGACCTTAAGAAGAGTGCTTTTCAATCCGAACATGCGTTTTGGGTTGCGGGATGGGATGAAAATGGCGGGTTGGTTCATACACAGGCAATGCGGCCAGTTGATCTGACAGGGCTGTCGCTTGCCGGTTACCTGTCCAATCGGTTTACTGACTTTCCTGCCGCTGGGATTAATTTGGATTTTTCCAAATCATATTACCATCCGGGGCCAAGTGCGCACAGGATACGGGGGCGGGTTAGCTATCACGGCGATTTCTGGTTGGCTGAACGTTACCGCAACACAGGTGTTTCAGGAATACTGGCGCGGTTTGCCCTCGTTTTCAATCAACTGCGTTGGTCTCCTGACTATGTGTTCGGAATTATGCCGCGCCCGATTGCCTTTAAGGGGCTGGTTCAACGCGAAGGTTATATGCATTCGGAACCCGGAGCGTTTAACTGGCATGTGACAGATACCGGAAAGATGCGAGAAGGGTTTATGGTCTGGATGGGTGACGAGGATATCAATCATTTGCTGACAATCCCTTTGCAGAGCTTGGCGCAATAACCTAGCGCCATTGTGCCTTTAGTAGGACGTTGGCGATCTCGACAAATCCTGCACCGCCTTTTTGGGATGCGATCCAGCGCGGTTTTTCGTCGAGCTGGTCCTGAAAATCCAGCACATTGGCAACGCCGCATGAGTTGGGAAAGAATCCAAACATCGGGGCGTCATTCGGGCTGTCGCCGCAAAAGACGATGTTTTGCTTTTCGGCATCCATGTCAAAGCCCAGAACCTCGGTGGTAAACCGGCGGGACATCGACAGTTTGTCATAGTCGCCATACCAGCCGTTGACGTGGATCGACGAGATTTTGGCAACGGCGCCTTCCTGTTCGAATATATCCTTGATTTGCGAAATGGCAGCGGCATCCAGCGGCGGCACATCTTCGCAAAAATCCACAGCGAGGTCGGCCTCGCGGTAGGGTTGGTCGGCAGAAATGGCGCTGCCCGGGACCTCGGCCAGAATGCGGGACTGGATGTGGTTCAGTTTTTGCTGGTTGGCGGTGCGTGTTTTGGCGTCGGCGAAATATTCGCGGCGCATTTTGTGGTTATTTTTGACGTAAGCAAAGTAAAACGCGCCATTTTCGCCAACCACGCCGCTGACCGGCCAAAACCGCGCGATCATGTCGCACCATCCGGCGGGCCGACCGGTGATGGCGGCAACATGAAACCCCGTGTTGTGCAGATTTTCAAGCGCTGCGTAGGCGTCGGCAGGCAGTTGGCCATCGGTCGTCAGGGTGTCATCGATGTCGGTAAAAACAGTGGTGATTTCAGCGGCATCGGCTGTGGGGAATTCGGTGATCGGGCGCATGGCATGCTCGTTGTAATCGACGGGTGCCATGTGCAGAATTAACGGCGACGGTCGCGGCGCGATGACATGGGCTGGAACGCCACGCCGACATGGGCTTCGCAATAGGGTTTGCCAGGCTCGGATGTCAGGCCGCAGAACCAGAATTCTTCGGTCGCGGGATCACCGATTGGCCATTTGCAGGTGCGCTCGGTCAATTCCATCAGGCTGATCTTTTTGGCTTTCTTTTCGACTTCGCGCACGCTGGCCAATGCTTCTGGGCTGATTTCATTTGCCGAAGGTTGCGGTGGTAGGGGTTGGCCCGCCGGAATGATCACCTTGCGGGCGGGCAGCATCGGTTTCGGCGCGGCGGCTGGTGCCGCCTTGGCCTTGGCTGCCGGTTTTGCGCGGGCTGCCGGTTTGGCTGCTGCTTTGCCTTTGGTCGCCGGTTTGGCCCCACTGGTGGCGCGATTGGACAGGCCCAAACGGTGCACTTTGCCGATCACAGCATTACGGGTGACGCCGCCAAGTTCCTTGGCGATCTGGCTTGCGGATTGGCCTTCGCCCCACATTTTAGTAAGTGTTGCCACACGATCATCGGTCCAGGCCATCTGTTTTCCTTAACTGAAAATGGCCGTGAGGAAGGCGGTTTACCCTTATCCTACGACCATATTTGGAATTCTGTTGGGTGCATTTTATACAGCCCACTCGCAGGATACAAGCACCAGTGACGCTATGGTGCTAGTTTTGCATCTGCGAGCCTTTCAAGCCGCAGGCGGTGGCGTTCATCCGTCAGGCGCCAAACCGACCCGAATGTGGCGAATAGCACCCCCAGCCCTGTGGCCCCGCCGATCAGAAACATTACCAGTAGCTGGTATTTTACTGCTTCGGTCGGGTCCACGCCGGACAAGATTTGACCGGTCATCATACCCGGCAACGAGACCACACCAGTGGCCGCCATCGCGTTGATAATCGGCATGAAACCCGCCCTGAGCGCACGGCGCAAAACTGGGCGCAGGGCAAACCAGCGATCCGCACCCAGCAACAGTTGCGCTTCGATTGCGACGCGTTCACGACGCACGGAGGTGTGCAAATTGTCCAGCGCCAGCGACACTCCCGTCATCGTGTTGCCCAGTACCATTCCCAACAGCGGCAGGGCAAAACGTGGGGTCCACCACGGATCGGCGCTGATCATGCTGGTCAGGGCGATCAGGGTGATGCCGGCCCCCGCAAAGGCCATCGCACCGGTGCCCAGTCCAAACCCCCACATTCCGCGCAGCTTGTATTCCTGTCTTGCCCAAATCTCGCGGCCCGCAAACAGCACCATGAAGGTGGCGACCAACAGGGTGAGCCATGGCGACAGGATGGAAAACAGGCTTTTGAGTAATAGCCCTACCAGCACCAGCTGCACCACCATACGAATGGCCGCCACCGCCAGTTTGCGCTCCAGTCCCAGATGCAGCCAGATCGACAACACCCCGTTGAGCACAAGAAAGATCGACGCCAGCAGCAGGTCGGAATACGTCAGACTGATGTAACCGTTCATGCTGCCACCTCGTGCAAGGTTCCGTTCTCGAGATGCAAAATCCGGCCTGCCAGGCGTTTGGCTTGCGTGGCGTCATGGGTCACAATCAGGATCGAGGTGCCATTGGCCAGTTGTTGTTTCAGCAGGGCTTCGATTTGCAGGGTGGTGTCATGGTCCAACGCGGCTGTGGGCTCGTCCAGCAACAATACTCTGGGGTGGGCTTCAAGGCAGCGCAGCAGGGCAAGACGGTGCTTTTCTCCGGTTGAAAGCCGCGCCACCTCCCAGCCCATTGCATCCTTTGGCAATCCTACCGCGGGCAATTGTTGACGCATCCCGTCTGGGTGTTGAAAATGCTCGGCCACGCGCTCTTGCCACCAGCCGCTTTCGGCGGGCAGCATGGCAACGTGTTTGCGCCATAGGGGTGCGTCGGTTTTTGAGCGCAGCAAATCAGCGGTTTGCACGGCTCCGTCATTCGGGTCCAGATCAACGATGGCCCGCAGCAGCACCGATTTGCCGGTGCCCGATGGTCCCGTGATTGCAACACATTCGCCGTCGTTTATGGTAAAGCTGACAGGGCCGACCATCAGGCGGGACAGATTGGTGACTTGCAGCATGGGGTGTCCTTGGCTGGCGTTATCGTACTAAACGCCCAAATCAACGCTAACGCAACCACGCCTAGGACCACGTCAGAAGAATGGCACCTGTGGTGAACCAAAGTCCCAAAGTATCAAGGTCAAGCGTCATGGGCGACAGGTCGGTTCGGGGGATCAGCGCTGGCGTAGCCATAGACGGTTTTGTGGTCATGGGACGTCTTTTTAAGCAGCAGAGTTTTCCTTAGGGCCTGTTGACATTTACCGCAAATGAATGACGGTTGCGACGATTGAAATCATGGCCTTAAAACTATCGTCAGTTTTACATGCACGTAATGCTATCCTTTTGAATTCCT
>NZ_JBSMEZ010000123.1:0-6188 GCF_056498605.1 Profundibacter sp. | reverse complement strand
ATAAAGGAATTCAAAAGGATAGCATTACGTGCATGTAAAACTGACGATAGTTTTAAGGCCATGATTTCAATCGTCGCAACCGTCATTCATTTGCGGCAAACGTCAACAGGCCCTAATATCATTTGCCCATTTTCATGGGTAATCCCGTGCGCAAAAGAACACTAGGGCAATTGAAATCGGAATGTAACAGAAATGTAAAATCGATTGATGTGAAACATAGACAAAAACACCGCAATGATGTTGAAGATCAATCAAGAAAACCTGTAACGATCTGGTGGTTTGCCGGATGGTGTGGATATTGGAAAATCCGTCTGATTTTGAGGTGGATAAAGCAAGCTGGCGGAGCAAGAACCTTCATCCAGAATGGGGGGATTGAATTTATGGAACTAAATAGCATCAGGGCGCTTGAACAGGCGACGAATATAGGTCGGGGCGAATTGTTCCGCCTTGGAACGGCTATGTTGTTCATTGTTGTGATTATGTTGATTGTTTCAGCAAGGCTTGAATCCGTTGCCGACAGTTATCTACTGGTCGTTGCCGCGATGATTGGCGGCTATATGGCGATGAATATTGGTGCCAATGACGTGGCCAATAATGTTGGGCCTGCGGTTGGATCACAAGCCCTGACCCTGACTGGCGCAATCCTGATTGCCGCTATTTTCGAGGCCGGTGGCGCGTTAATTGCCGGTGGCGATGTGGTCAGCACGATTAAGAAGGGGATCATTGATCCGGCGCTGATTGCCGATAGCACCACGTTCGTCTGGGTGATGATGGCGGCCCTGCTGGCTGCGGCGATCTGGCTGAATGTTGCAACCGCTGTTGGCGCACCGGTCTCGACCACGCATTCGATTGTTGGCGGGGTTCTGGGGGCTGGCATTGCGGCTGCAGGGTGGGAGATCGCCAACTGGACTACGGTTGCCAAGATCGCCGCCAGCTGGGTGATATCACCGGTTCTGGGTGGCGTCATTGCGGCCAGTTTCCTTTATTTGATCAAGCGCACCATTGTGTACCGCAAGGACAAAATCGCCGCCTCAAAACGCATGGTGCCCTATTACATCGCCATTATGTCATGGGCGTTTGCAACTTATCTGATCATGAAAGGCCTAAAGAAGCTGTGGAAATTTGATATTATTTCAGCTGGCCTGATCGGTCTGGGGATTGCCGTGGTGATTTTCTTTTTGGTTAAACCGCTGGTCAATCGCAAAGCAAAGACGCTTGAGAACACCCGCGATAGTGTGAATGCCTTGTTCACAGTGCCGTTGATTTTCGCGGCAGCATTACTGAGTTTCGCGCACGGGGCCAATGACGTGGCCAACGCGGTTGGCCCACTAGCGGCGATTAATGATGCGATCCTGCATGGCGGCGTTGCGGCCAAGGCGGAAATCCCGATCTGGGTGATGATGGTCGGCGCGGTCGGAATCGCGCTGGGGCTGGCACTATATGGTCCTAAGTTGATTAGAACCGTTGGCAGCGAAATCACCGAACTGGACAAAATGCGCGCCTATTGTGTGGCGATGGCAGCGGCGATTACGGTGATCATAGCGTCACAACTGGGCCTGCCGGTCTCTTCCACCCACATCGCGGTGGGTGGTATTTTCGGTGTCGGTTTCTTGCGCGAATACCTCGAGGCCAACCACGCCCGTCTGCTGGATGAGATACGTGAGCACCACGTGAATGACGGTCCCGAAGTTATCGATGCTTTTCTTGAAGCCTTTGACGCCGCGGACGTGACCGAAAAGGGCACCATGCTTGCAGATTTGAAAAAGAGAAAAGAACCGCTCTTGTTCAAAAAGGAACGCAAACAGCTGCGCAAGGTGTATCACAAGGAACTGGTCAAACGCTCGATGCTGCTGAAAATCGCGGCGGCCTGGGTGATCACTGTGCCGTTGGCCGGCTTTCTGGCCGCGCTGTTGTATTTCATGATCCGCGGTATGTTGCTGCCGGAGTGATTTCAGCGCGCATTGATAAAGATCAACAAATGCGCAGGGCGGCTGGAATTTCGCCCTGCGACAGTTTCTCCAATCCCCGCTAGTGACTTGCAAAACCCTCAAATAACGGGTTTTTAATCGCTATGGTGAATTCAATCCATATTTTGAAAGCAATGCGCATTGCCTTGTTATGGCTTGGCCTGTCGGGTGCTGGTTTTGCGGGTGAGGTGACGGTGGCCGTGGCCTCGAATTTTCTGACGGCGGTGCAAAAAATCGCCGATGGGTTCGAGGCGCAATCCGGCCATACGGTGCGCATCGTTAACGGCTCTACCGGCACGCTATACGCCCAGATCACCAAAGGCGCGCCTTATGATGTATTCCTGTCGGCCGATCAGGAACGGGTTCTGTTGCTGGCCAAGGCAGACAAACTGCTGGACGGCACCCACAAACCCTATGCCTTTGGGGCGCTGGTTCTATATGCGCGGGGCACGGGTATATTAGGCAAAGATGTAAAAACCAGTCTGATCCGCGCGGACATCCGTCATTTCGCTATGGCCGACCCCGCATTGGCCCCCTATGGCCGCGCCGCTGACGAGGTTCTGGCGCGGCTGGAACTGGCGGAAACGGTCGGTGAAAAAGCGGTGGTGGGGGCGAACATCGGCCAGACCTTTGGGTTTGTCAAAACCGGTAACGCCCAGATCGGGTTTGTGGCCCTGTCGCAAGCGGTGGCGATGGGTGGAGACTGGCTGAACATCCCGGCCAGCTATTACGCTCCGATTGTGCAAGAGGCAGGATTGCTGGCCTATGCGGATGGCAACGCGGCGGCACGGGCGTTTTATGACCACCTGTCCAGCGATGCGGTGATGAAAATCCTGCTGACATCCGGCTACGGGGCACCGGAATGAACGTTTGGCCCGCCATTTGGCTGTCGGTGCAACTGGCCAGCCTGACCATGCTGATCCTGCTGTTGATCGCAACGCCGCTGGCGTGGTGGCTGACCCGCACCCGCACCCGTATCCGCCCGCTGATCGAGGCATTGGTGGCCCTACCGCTGGTGCTGCCACCAACCGTTCTGGGGTTTTACCTGCTGGTGCTGATGAGCCCAGATATGGCATTAGGGGCGGCGTGGTTGCGCCTGACCGGCGACACGTTGGCGTTTTCATTTACCGGTCTGCTGATCGCGTCGGTAATCTATTCACTGCCCTTTGCCGTGCAGCCGTTGCAAACCGCGTTCCAGTCAGTCGGCAAGGGCGTGCTGGAGGCTGCAACGACACTGGGCGCGGACCCTTGGGATGCGTTTCGCAGTATCGTGGTGCCGCTGTCACGACGCGGGTTCCTGACGGCGATGGTTCTTAGCTTTGCCCATACGTTGGGCGAATTTGGCGTGGTGTTGATGGTGGGCGGTAACATTCCGGGCAAAACACGGCTGATTTCGATCGAGGTGTTCAACGCGGTTGAAACGCTGGATTACACCACCGCGCACCGCTTGTCGGCGGGACTGTTGGTGTTTTCATTTCTGGTGCTTGTGTTCGTCTATGTGATGAACAGCAAGGACCGCAGCAAACGGCGGGGCGGGCAATGAGCGATACGTTGCATCTGGACATCGCCCTCAGGCTTGATGGGTATGCGTTAAGCGCCAAGGCGGATATTCCGCTGGCAGGGATCACGGCGCTGGAAGGCGCCAGCGGCAGTGGCAAAACCACTTTACTGCGGGCCATTGCCGGGCTGGAAACTCGCGCCGAGGGCGTTATTCGGTTCGGGGCGACCAACTGGTTGTCGGCGGCGGGGTTGGTGCCGCCACAGGATCGCCGGATTGGCTATGTGTTTCAGGACACACGGCTGTTTCGGCATCTGGATGTGGCGCAGAACCTTGCCTATGGGCACAAACGGGCAGGGGCCGCACCTGCGGTGCTGGAACGGGTGATCAAGGCGCTGGACCTGTCCGGCCTGCTGGCGCGGCGCATTGGTGCGTTGTCCGGTGGCGAGACCCAGCGGGTGGCCATTGGCCGTGCTTTGGCGATGGACCCGCAATTGTTGCTGCTGGACGAGCCGATGTCAGGACTGGATCAGGCCCGCAAGGATGAAATCCTGCCTTATATCGCGCGGGCGGTGCGGGCGACGGGGTGCCCTGCGATTTATGTCAGCCACGAGCGGCGCGAGACCTCGATGCTGGCAGATCATATCATGCGATTTGTGGACGGGCAGCTGACCGGACCGGTGCGGTGCGAAACTACGGTGTCGGGGGTTGTGCAGGAAATGGACGATGGACAGTTGGTTCTGTTCGTCGGTGAGCAGCCAAGCCGCATTCCGGTTTGTGGTGGTGTGGGCGCACGCTGTGATATCAGGATTAACGAGGCGGGTGTGGTTCTGTGCAAACAGGATCCGGGGGCCAACACGGCATTGATCAGCTTGCCTGCAACTATTGCGTCGATATCAGAGGAGCAACCGGACACATATCGGCTGGTTCTGGAGGGGGCGGGGTGGCGCATTGCCATTTACCGCACTGTAGCCGAATGTGAGGCACTGCAATTGCAGGCAGGGCAGGCGATATGGGTCAATGCTGCGGATGCGTGGGGCACCGTGCTTGAGGACGTGCAGGAGAGTTGAGGCTACAAAGTTGACCATGCGTAAGGTCTGGGGCTTCCTCTACGCCAATGATTCGGTCTTTATGAATGGTTAATCGTCCATAATTGATGTCTATTGTCCGAATTTTGCTAAAATTAGCGCTGTTATGTTAACAATGTTTTGTAAAAAACAAGAACGACACATTTCCAATTTGGAGCATTCCCCCAGCATTTGATTGGTGCCTGATTGGAAACAGTTATGGTTAACAAATATTAAACAAAATCAGACATAACATACCCTTTTAGATAGGAAATTCATCCGAGTGTTCCAATTACCAGTTATTATCACACATTCGCGTAATCAACTGATTGTTCATAAATTGAGAACATTGCGAAAAAGAACTATCGTTAAAATTGAATAACTCACCCTCATCGCAGCGTAAAGAAAGGTAGTTTGCCGATTTTTCGGCATGATTGCGCCACTTTCTGCTTTTTTCTCACCCGCCATAGGCTTAAGAAGGCATAGCCCAACTGGGGGGTGATGTCTGTTTGGCCACGGGGGCGGCCGCACATGAGTAACCACAAATTCGTTTGTGGGAAGGCGTGTGTGTCCGATCTGTCTATTGGCAGTTGCGATACGCACGAGTTGTTAACGACAAGAACAGGCTGCCTGTTTTTAGTTGTTGCAAGTAGACCGCTAGAAGGCGGTCAGACCTTCCCGGAAATGAGCATGTAGAGATCGAATGTGCGCGTCCGTCTTTAGGCCTGATGTCACTCTCGATTTTGGTGAAGAGTATATGACCGAGCATTCTGCTGGTGTTCGGATGGTTTTATTTCAGACCTTGAAGGGGTTTGAACGCTGTTAAGTTAAGGGAATATATTATGGCTGATTATCTGCTGGACTGGGACGATACAGGCGCTGACGGAAGTGCAACATTTTCTTCGTCAACTGGTGGCGATGACATTACTGTCACTGTATCGACACCGACCAACGTCGATGGCGATGATTTCACACTGAACAACGGGGTTCTTACAAGCAGCAATGTTTGCAGTGAAACCAAAGCGATCATCAATTTTGATGCGCCAGTCGAGAATGTCAGCTTTGAAATTTATGATGTCGATGCCGGTCCTGGCTGGGACGATAAAATTACCATTGTCGCCAAAGATGCGGACGGCAATATTGTTCCGGTTAGCTTTTCCGACTTGATCTGGCACCATCAGGTGAACGGCAATTCGGTTGAAGGCGGCGGCAACGACAACCCGGGTGTCGAAGGCTCCGGTGCTCCGGATTCTGTGACTGTTACGATCGCCGGTCCTGTGGTTAGCATTGAAATCATTCATGATGATGGTGACTCGGCCAATTTAAGCGGCGCTGTTAAAATTTCCGATATTGAATTTGACGCAGCCCCAGTGATTGACCCTGATGGCTATGTAGATGGTACCTCTGGCGACGACATTATTGATGTGGCCTACACGGGTGACCCTGATGGCGACATGGTTGATAATAATGATGCAATTCTGGCCGATCCAAACGGCCCCTACCTACCCGATTCTGGTGATAATGACGACTGGATCCGTGCGGGTGCAGGTAATGACACCGTTTATGCGGGCGACGGCAATGACCTTGTTATGGGCGGCACAGGCGATGATACGCTCTATGGCGAAGATGGCGACGATCAATTGTGTGGTCAAGATG
>NZ_JBSMEZ010000122.1:0-5134 GCF_056498605.1 Profundibacter sp. | reverse complement strand
CGTTCTGTCCATAATGCTCGGAAAGATGAACGGTCGTAACATCCCGCCAGTTGCCATCTTGGCACCGCACCCGGATTACACCCGGTGGCCGGATTCGATTGCAGTCATACAAAGAGTATATTTCCGCCAAAAAGTCTGATTGGATTCGGTCCGGATCCGAATGCTTTGATTTCAGCAGTTCAGCCAACTTGGTGCGAAGAGCCCCGATGACACTGTCCACACTGAACTCCGTCACCCGAAACCCCTTTAAGCTTGAAATTCTTTCGCGTTGTGTGTCACCCGACGCCACATTCTCGAGTTGCTTCCATAGGTCCGGATGAATAAATCGGGCCGTAGACCATGGGGGGAGACTGTGACGTTGCTCCTCTTTACTTGGAGGCGGGAAAGGTATTGCACCCTTCGGCATCTCTTTGCCATCAACGTCCAGAAAAAGGCGTCGATCATGGTGCTCTTCAGGGAGCGCTGACGCAATGCCAACGATTGCACGGGCGCGTTCGGATAGAGCCAGATTACCCTTCCGCAACCGCTTCAGAATCTTTTTGGGGTTAACTTCCCGGACTTTCATTTCGTCACGCAGTAGATTCTCGGCTTTATCCTCTTCAGGTTCAACCTTGGCCATTTCGCCAAAAAGGCGTGATGGAATAAACTGCGCATACCCCTGTGGCCCAATCCTGCTATCGGTAGCGGTGCGCCAAGCCCCGTCCAAGCCCTCAATTAACGGCAGTTCCCTCGCACGGGCCCATGCTTCAGTGGCAACGCTTTCGAGAGATTGCGGGAATGCCTTATCAGGGACGAGCCAGTTAAGCGGGTTACCTGTTAACCGGCCTGCTTGCCTCAACTCATCAAGTGTTTCGGCATGAAATCGACCAAGAGCGACCAAAACACCTTCGTTGAGTTCCGAACCTTCCCGGATTGTTTTGCGGTTTGAATCGAGCTCGAGCGTGGCATGAAACAGACCACTAAACGGTAATGGCAATGAGGTGGGAAAATAACTGTGTAACCGGCCAGAGCAACTCTCCTCGTCGAGTCGCAGGGCAATTGCTAATTCATATTCGCGTTCGGCTTTTCCATTATTGAGTGTGCCCCCCTGTTGGCGCAAAATCCAGCTCTGAATTCCAGTATCCGGGCCACTTTCCAGATAGAGCGTCACATCATCATTATCTTCAATTTGCTTTGTCCAGTTCCGCTCGGGCTCATCTGGCAGTCGAATGCGGATACCGTCCAAGGCTTTCACAAAAAGCAGAAAACTCGGCTCAAATTGGCTGGCTTGCTCAATAGCTCGATTGAAAGCGCGCTTATCGCGGAACGGTGCTGCAACCACGGTATCGAATCCTTCCTTTCGCAAGGCACGGATATGCTGCAGCATCGCAGTAGCTCCCTTGTCGCCAAGCCCTTCCAATTCTTGGCCGGTTGCTGGAAAGACAAGTAATGGTGGGGTTTCTTCGCCTGCATTGGAAAACAAGTCTCTGATCTTGCTGTTTTCCTTGGCCAAAGCGGCAACCTGCGCATCCGCATGAATGCGGGAAAATCCGATTTCGAGCGCGCCGCTGCTTATCACGGGTGCTTCGGTCCAGTTCAAAATCGCACGAAAACCAAGGCCCTTTGCTCCGATCATCTTGGCTGCGCGCGTTGGCTTATCGCTGGTATGCGCCGTCATAAGAGATTTAACACCCCCGGTCCGAAAAGGCTGGCCCTTGTTAGCTACGAAAAGACCGTCGCGCGTTACCTCAATCAAAACTTGCCCTGGCACTCCGGATTCGGCTGCCGCATCCGCCGCGTTCTGGACCAATTCCAAAAGCTCTCGTCCCGCATAATCAGCCGAGGTTTGCCGTTCTGTCCGAGAATGCCCAAGAAGAAAATCAGGCTTCCTAAGATAAGCCTCATGCGTATCGCTGAGTTCGCTAGCAATAAATTTTGCCCACCCCTCCGGTGTAGCCAAGAGAGTCGGGTCTGATTTGTACTCGGAGGTCAAATGCTGCATGGGGTATATCCGTATCCAGTTTTTTGCCGGACCCAAAAAATCCAGTTACAATCTCTCATTCAGCATCCTCTTTGGTCACAAAGGGAACCGGCAACGCACATAGCGTATTCACCAGCCGCATCTGTTCCACCGTGTTGCATTTTGCCTCGCGCAAGCGCGGTGCACCAAAGACCAGCGCCAGCCCCTTTGCCCGTGATACCGCCACATTGATCCGGTTGAGCGAGAACAGGAATTCCATGCCGCGTGCAGTTTCTTCGGCGGAACTGGCTGTCATGGAGACAAGGCAGATCGGTGCTTCCTGCCCTTGAAACTTGTCTACCGTGCCGGTGCGTATGCCGGCGGGCAAGACCTCGGACAGGGCATTGACCTGTGCATTATAGGGGGCGACGACGATGATATCGCCCGGGCGCACAGGGCGGGTGGTGCCGTCTTTGTCGGTCCAGTTGCCGCGCAGCAGTCCGGTGATGGCGGCCTTGATTGCTTCCACTTCCTCGGGCGAGGTCTGGGCGTTGCCGTCATGGGCGACCGGCACCCAGAATGCCCCCGCTTCGGGGAACGGCGTGCCGGTCACGCTTTGGCAGGCTGTATCGGGGTGGCTTTGCAACCTCCCCTCATAAACCTGATCCGAGATGAACCTGCATACATCAGGATGCATCCGACGGGTGACAGGCAGAAAGATGCCGCGCTCGGGCGGGATGGTGGCGTGGTCGCCCAGTACCCACTCAAGGCAAGACAGGTTGGCAGGATGCGGGTGTGACCCCTGAATGACCTGCGGCAATTGTTGCGGATCGCCGACCAGCACGATGTTGCGCGCGGCGCGGCCCATGGCCAGCATATTCGCCAGCCCCACTTGCCCCGCCTCATCGACAAACAGCCAGTCAAAGGCCTGAATATTCTGCTCACGGGCAAAGAAAAACGCGGTGCCGCCCACCACATGAGAGTCTGTAAGCGCCGGATCATCATTCGATGTCGGGCGTGAAATCTCCTCCACTCCCTCGGGGTAGCCGTCATTGCCTTGCGACACCTTATGCGCCATTTCCAGCGTGATCGGCATATCCTCGTCCTCAACCGCCTCCAAGCATCCCATCAGCACATTGCGGATCGCCTCGTGGCTGTTGGATGCCACGCCAACCCGCGCACCGCTGCGCACAAGTGACAGAATAGCGCGGGCGGACACATAGGTTTTGCCGGTGCCGGGCGGGCCTTGGATGGGCAGCACGGTTTCGTCCATGCGGGCCACGGCATCGATGGTGCCGGCAACGAAATCCGCGCCGTTCAGGATGTTACCCCCCGCAGGGGGCGTTAGCCGCGGGGGGCTGCGTGACAGAAGGTCATCCACCGCGCGGTAAGTTCTGGCCCCGCATTGGTCTGCAATCACATCGTGCAACGCATTGGCAATGACCGTTGTCGCGATCGGTTTGTCGGGATGCAGGGACAGGGTATCGGTCAGAAGGCCAGCGTTTTTGTTGCCGATTTTAAGGGTAATGCGCCGCGCAGCGCGGTCCAGTTCGGTGACATTAACGGCAGCCATACCGTCCAGCGTCGGGATGGTCGCCTTGCGCCCCGTCCGCAGCTTGGTTTCCTGTTCGGGAAAACGATATGTGCGCTGGACCGAGCGTTTGATTGGCTCGGTCGGCCCAGTGGCTACCAGCCCCGCAAGCGCGTCCAGATCGTCGATCAACTCGTCTTCATCCTTGCCCAGAGAGTCGAAAATCGCCCACCAGGCCGGTTTGGCCTCACGCGCATGGAACATCCCCAGATCAAACAACATCGCCTGCCGCTCTTCGGGCAAATCCGACTCTGCCAGCATGGCGCGTAGGGCGTCGGCCTCCGTATCCTCCTCCACTTCTTTTTCGCCGAAGTCCTCGGTCATCTCCGGCCAAGGGCCGTTGGGGCGTATCCCCACCAACCAGTCCCGCAGATCTTCGGTTGAGACGCAATCAATGCGGTTGTAATCCTCGATCTCGTCGAGAATCTTCTGCTCGCCGGTCTCCAGCCAATTTTCATAGGCCACGACCGAACCACCGGCGGTTTTCACCTCGCCATCACGCACAAGACCGTAAAACGCCTCCATGGATTTGATCGAGTAATTCGGCTCCGAGCCAATCAGCCCGCCGCGCACCACGGCAAACAGATCGACAAACCGCCGCTCGCGCAAAAGTCGATCAAGAAAGGCCTCGCCCACCCCGTATTTGGCCGTCAGACGGCGCAGGGCGGTGATCTCATAGGGGGCGTAATGGTAAATTCGCGCCTGCGGGAACTGCTCCAGACGGGCGCGAAAGAAATCAAACAGGTCGACGACCGCCTGTTTTTCCGCCGCGTGATCATGCGCCCAGAATTTCACAAAGCCGGTATCCTTGGCCCAGACCCCGTGCAGATATTCCAGCCCGCCTTCAAAATGCGGGTCGCCTTCGATGTCATAAAACAGATCCCCCGCTTGTGGTTCGGGCAGCAGGTCAAAACCCTTGCCGATCTCTGGCGGGCGCAATTCGAAATCCGGTGCACCGGTCTTGCGGGCCTGCTGCAGGCGTGCCTGTGTCACCAGCCGCGCGCGTGTCGGCTCGCTCAGCCCGCGCACCGGATGGTCCAGCGTTGACACCGCCGCGAGCGTTTCTACCCCCGCTGCTTCCAATTTTTTCACCTGCGTGCGGCTGATATTGGCCACGTTGAACAGGCTGTCTTCTTTGACCCAGATATCCGCGCAATACTCTGCCCAGCGACACAGCCCGCAATCGGCGCAGGGCACGGGGCGAGTTGCCTCCGGCGTCGTCACAAAATCCTCAAGCCTCTGCCGCGCCGCCCGCGCATAGGCGCTGTAATCTTTCAGGCGCAATGTGGCGCGCTCGCCACTGCCCAGCTCCACATGGGCAAATTCCGGCATCACCCCCTGAATTTCAGCCAGCAGATCGGAATAGAGAACCAGTTGCAAAACATGTTTGGGGTGTGGGGTGCGTTTCAGCTTGGTATCGGTGACCTCGTAACTGAAATCCCCCAGCTTCGAGGGGCGCTCCACCCGTTCCAGAAAATCGGACCAGCCGCCCCAGTTGCCCGACAGGAACGCGCCCTGAAAAACCACATCCGGCCCGTCGGCCAGAACCGCGCGGGTTTCGGCGGCATTGGCCGCAAGGTCTCCGCTGTCGATTTCAACAACCC
>NZ_JBSMEZ010000121.1:0-17641 GCF_056498605.1 Profundibacter sp. | reverse complement strand
TTTGTGGCGATTGCAGCCAAAGATGCGCCGCGCCCCGAGGTGGCCGCCGAGATCATCGGTAATCTGCATTGGCCAGACGAGATTAACAGCGCGACCCCCGCGCCGGACTTGGGCGCGGCGATCTGGTTTGCCCGTGATATTGGCGCAATGGCCAAGGCGCTGGGCACCGAACCTGTGCTGGTTGTGCAGCGCTACAGTAACGAGGCGGTGCTGGTCACCAGCCCGTTTCCAGTGACTAGCATTGGTATTCCGAACCGCCATCTGGAATATGTGGTGACATGGTTTGGGCTGGCGGTTGTATGGTTGGGGATGACAGCGTATCTGATCTGGCGTATCAGGCGCGAAAGAACTGTAAAGGCAAAGTGACATGCGATATATTTCGACCCGCGGGCAAGCCCCTGACCTGAGCTTTGAAGAGGCGATGCTGACGGGGTTGGCGCGTGACGGGGGGTTGTACGTGCCGACCGAGGTTCCGGTGATGGCGCGCGGCGATATCGCAGCGCTGGCGGGGCTACCTTATGAGGAAATCGCCTATCGAGTGATGCGCCCGTTTGTCGAGGGCAGTTTTGGTGATAGCGAATTTGCCCAGATCATCGGGCGGGCTTATGACGGCTTTGGCCATGATGCGCGGGCACCGCTGGTGCAACTGGGGCCGAACCATTTTCTGCTGGAGCTGTTCCACGGCCCCACATTGGCGTTCAAGGATTTCGCCATGCAATTGATCGGTCAGCTGTTTCAGGCAGCATTGGCCAAACGCGGCGAGCGGGTGACGATTGTCGGCGCGACTTCGGGTGATACTGGTTCTGCCGCGATTGAAGCGTTTGCCGGTTTGGATTCGGTGGATGTGTTTATCATGTATCCACATGGCCGCGTGTCAGACGTGCAGCGCCGCCAGATGACCACGCCCGCGGATAGCAACATCCACGCGCTGGCTGTAGCGGGTGATTTTGACGATTGCCAAGCGCGGCTAAAGGATATGTTCAATGATTTTAAGTTCCGCGACGAGGTGCGACTGGCGGGGGTTAATTCGATCAACTGGGGCCGCGTTCTGGCCCAGGTGGTCTACTATTTCAGCGCGGCAACAGCGTTGGGCGCGCCGCATCGTGCGGTCAGTTTCACCGTGCCGACGGGCAATTTCGGCGATATATTCGCGGGCTACATCGCGCGTAAAATGGGTTTGCCGATTGATAAATTGGTGATCGCCACAAACCAGAACGACATCCTGCATCGGACATTGCAAACAGGGGCTTACAGCACCAAAGGGGTGACGGCATCAATCAGCCCGTCGATGGATATTCAAGTCTCGTCGAATTTCGAACGGGTGCTGTTTGATGCTTACGGGCGCGACGGCGGGGCGGTGACCCAAGTCATGGACGAGTTGAAGGAAAACGGCGAATTCAAGGTGTCCCAAGGGGCGATTGATGTGTTGCGCGAGACATTTATTTCGGGACGCGCAAGCGAGGCCGAAACATCCGCGACCATCAAGGATATGTTGACGCGAACTGGCGAGGTTTTATGCCCGCATTCGGCGGTGGCTGTGAAGGTCGCGCAGGAACATTTGGGGGCCGAGCCGATGATCACACTGGCCACGGCGCATCCTGCCAAATTCCCCGCAGCAGTGGAGGAGGCCTGCGGCATCCATCCGCCATTGCCCGCCCGCATGGGGGACTTGTTTGAGAAACCCGAACGGTTCACCCAAGTGGGTAATGATCTGGTTGAACTGACCACATTGATCCGCGAGCGTATCAAATCGTGAGTGTTGAATTTCACACGCTGGACAACGGATTTCGCATCGTTACTGAAAACATGCCGAGCCTTGAATCGGCATCGCTTGGCATCTGGGTGACAGCCGGTGGTCGCCACGAGCGCATTGAGCAAAACGGCATTGCGCATTTTCTGGAACATATGGCATTCAAGGGCACAACAAGCCGTAGTGCATTGGAAATTGCCGAGGCAATTGAAGATGTTGGCGGGTTTATCAACGCCTATACCAGCCGCGAAATGACCGCCTATTACGTGCGGGTTCTGGGACAGGACGTGGGGCTGGGGCTGGACGTGATCTCGGATATCCTGCTTAATCCGGTGTTTGACCCAAAGGAAATCGAGGTCGAGCGTGGGGTTATCCTGCAGGAAATCGGCCAGTCTCTGGACACGCCGGACGATGTGGTTTTTGACTGGCTGCAAGAGGCATCCTACCCGAAACAATCTATCGGCCGCACAATTTTGGGGCCGGCCGAGCGGGTCAAGGCGTTTAACCGTGCCGATTTGCAGGGCTTTGTGGCCGAGCGTTACGGGCCGTCAGAGATGATCCTATCTGCGGCAGGGGCTGTGGACCATGATACCATTGTGCGCGAGGCTGAACGGTTGTTTGCCCACCTTGCGCCCCGTTCTAGTGCCGACGTTGATCTGGCGCGGTTTACGGGGGGTGAAAAACACGAAGTCAAAGACCTTGAACAAGCGCATTTTACGCTGTCGCTTGAGGGGCCGGATTACCGTGACCCTGAAATCTACACCGCGCAGATTTTTGCCTCGGCCTTTGGTGGTGGCATGTCATCGCGGCTGTTTCAAGAAGTGCGTGAAAAGCGCGGATTATGTTATTCTATTTTTGCCCAGGCCGGTGCTTTTGCCGACAGCGGCATGATGACGATTTATGCGGGCACCAGCGGCGAGCAACTGGGAGAATTGGCGAGTCTGACGGTGGACGAGATCAAGCGTGCGGCTGATGATATGTCGGACGCCGAGGTCGAACGGGCACGCGCCCAGATGAAGGCTGGATTGTTGATGGGGCTGGAAAGCCCTGCCAACCGCGCCGAGCGTCTGGCGCGGTTGGTGGCGGTCTGGGACCGGGTGCCGCCACTGGCGGAAACCGTGGCGATGATTGATGCGGTCGATACCCGCAAGGTGCGTGATTTTGCTGGCGGACTGACTAATGCCAACGCCGCGATGGCGCTTTATGGTCCTGTGCAGGATGCGCCTACATTGGCCGATCTAAAAGCGCGACTGGTGGCCTGATGTTGGGGCGTCGGCGCAAAATCCGTATTGAAACAGAGCTGATGATTTTGCGTGCGCCGCAACATTCCGATTTTCGCAGCTGGACCGGATTGCGGCGGGGCAGTGAGGGGTTTTTAACCCAGTGGGAGCCGACCTGGAGCAAGGATCATCTGTCGCGCAAGGGGTATAGCAATCGGGTTTACTGGTCGCATCGGTCGTTGAATGCAGGATCGGCGGTGCCGGTGTTTTTGGAACGGCGCGAGGACGGGGTGCTATTGGGTGCGATCACGCTGGATAATATCCGGCGCGGGCCGGCACAGGCAGGCACGTTGGGCTACTGGATAGGGGCGCCGTTCGCGCGGGCGGGATACATGAGCGAGGCGATTGCAGCACTGGTGCACTACGCGTTCACCACGCTGGACCTAAGCCGGATCGAGGCGGCGTGTTTGCCGGAAAACAAACCGTCGCGCGGGGTGTTGGAGAAATCCGGTTTCAAATACGAGGGCGTGGCGCAGAGTTATTTGCAAATTGACGGGCGCTGGCGCAATCATGTTTTATACGCCAACCTGCGAGGCGATAGGCGCGGCAAGACAGATGTGGGGTAAGCGATGCTGAACGCTGTCACAGAAGAATTCGAGAGCGGCCTGCGCGGGCAATTGCCTGATGCCGCATTTCGCCCCCTGACGGCTAAATATCTGGAAGAGCCACGCGGGCGTTATGCGGGGGTGGCTGGATTATTGCTGACTCCTGCAAGTGTGGACGAGGTTGCGACTGTCGTGCGGGCCTGTGGCGCTGCATCTGTCGGGATTGTGCCATACGGGGGCGGAACGGGGCTGGTCGGCGGGCAGGTGATGCCGGATGGCCCAGCACCTGTAATCCTGTCGCTGGAACGGATGCGCAAGGTGCGGTCCGTTTGGCCGGATGAAAACGTGCTGGTGGCCGAGGCGGGGGCGGTTTTACAGGATGTTCAGGACGCGGCCGAAGAGGCAGGGCGTCTGTTTCCACTAACGTTGGCTGCGCAAGGGTCGTGCCAGATCGGCGGTAACCTTGCAACCAACGCGGGCGGGGTGAATGTGTTGCGCTATGGCAATGCACGCGCCCTGTGTCTGGGGCTGGAAGCGGTTCTGCCCAGTGGCGAAATCTGGCACGGGCTGAAACGTCTGCGTAAGGATAACACCGGCTATGATCTACGTGATCTGCTGATCGGGGCGGAAGGCACGCTGGGGGTGATCACGGCGGCATCCCTGCGCCTGTTCCCGCAGCCTGCATCCGAGGGTGCAGCTCTGATCGTGGTGTCTGATCCGCCCGCCGCGCTGGCGTTGTTGGCTTTGGCGCAAGAGCACTGTGGCGAGACCGTTTCGGCGTTTGAGCTGATCAACGGCATGGGGTTGGCGTTTTTGGCTGAAACGATGCCGGATGTGCGCCAACCGTTTACTGACGCACCCGAATGGATGGTGCTGATTGATCTGGGCGTCGCGCGGGGGCAGGACGCCAATGCGATGCTGGAGGCGCTGTTCGTTGCGGCGCATGAACAGGGGCTGGTCAGCGATGGTTTGATCGCGCAAAACGCAGCACAGCGGGCCGAGTTCTGGGCGGTGCGCGAGAGTGTTCCGGAGGCCAACAAGCAGGTTGGTTCGATCGCGTCACACGACATTTCGGTCCCTTTGGGGCTGGTGCCCGAGTTTATCGCACGCGGGGGCGAGGCATTGGCGGCTTTGGGTGATTTCAGGATCAATTGTTTCGGGCATCTGGGCGATGGCAATCTGCATTACAACATGTTCCCGCAACGCGGGCATACCCGTGAGGATTACGACCATTTGCGCCGCACAATCACCGATGTGGTGCATGATCTGGTGGCTGAACTGGGCGGATCCTTCAGTGCCGAACACGGGGTCGGACGGATGAAGGTGGCTGATCTGGCGCGGTATGGTGATCCAGTGATGCTGGCAGCGATGCGCAGCCTTAAGGGGGCACTTGATCCAGTCGGGATCATGAACCCGGGCGCACTGTTTGGCAATAAAACCTAGTTTCTTGCCCGCTGGCGTTTTAGCTCAAAAACCGTTGCGCGCGGAATCCATTCGTATTTGGTATCGGCCAGCGGCTCGCCCCAAAACAGCTTGCCGCCCCAGCGCCAAGGGTCCAGAACCAACCCCTCGTTCATTGTATCGCCTTTGGCGCTGATAATGACGGTGCTGTGGTCAATCCGCAGGGCGACCTCGGAATTGCCAATGGCGCGGTGCAGGTCCAGCGTCTGGAAATCCTCTTGGGCGAGGCGCGTTTCCATATCCTGCGCCCAATGCCAGCACAACCCGCGCGGACGTGTGCCGCGATTGACCTTGATGTTGTGAATAATCGGGGAATCCGTGATTTGGTATTCCTGCGCCAGTTGCAGCGGATAGGTATAGGCGATGTGGGCGGCGCGCTGTGCCTCGGCGGGATCAACATCGGGGCCAAGGGCGCGAATGGCGCTGGCCAGTTCCACGATTTGCCGGTCAGTCGGAGTGGGAGGGGGGCTAGAACAGCCGCTGACGATCAGGATTACCAGCAGCGATATCATGCCTGCGATTTTGTTGATCATGTCTACTCCAATTGGGCCGTTTTTTGATACGGGTTCGGACTGGAATAGCGGGTAATAGAGGGGGTGTCTAGGAACAGGGGGCGATTGTGATTGGGCGTGATGCAGGCTATAAATTAGAATTATTGAATGTATATCAATGGGTTAATCAATTCACGACATCCGCCGCCTCTTTGACTTTTTTGATAAACGCGTTAATAATGGGCTATGTTGGCGCTAACGCAATTGCCTGCCTTAAGCATTTTTGCGCGAACAATGCTGCCTGTCTGACATATATTTTCAAGGGGGGTTATCTATGAAAACCAAAAGAAAAATCCGCAATTCATTGATTGGAGCGCTGCTTGCGTCAGCGATGCTGTTTCCAATGGCCACGACCGGTTTTGCCGGAAGCGACGACACCATCGTTGTCGGGCTGCAAGCTGAGCCGGTTACCTTCGATCCGACGCAAATCAGTGACCTGAATACCGCGCGCGTTGTGCGCAGGATCTATGAGGGTTTGATTGGTATTAAATACGGCACCTATGATCTGGAGCCACGACTGGCCGAAAGCTGGGAAGTGTCGGAGGACGGGCTGGAATACATTTTCAAACTGCGTGCAGGCGTCAAATTCCATGACGGCACCGATTTCAATGCCGACGCGGTAAAGTTCAGCTTTGAGCGCCAGCGTGATAAAAACCATCCGGCGCACGGGGCGCTGACCTATCGCGGGGCCAAAGCCTATTTGGGGCCGGTCGACACGATTGAAGTGATTGATGATCTGACGCTGCGCATCACGCTAAATAATCCAAGCGGGCCATTTCTAGCGCGTGTGACGGGCATGACGATGAAGATTATCAGTCCGGCGGCCCTGACCAAATACGGCGATGATGTTGGGCAGTTTCCGGCGGGAACCGGCCCTTACAAGCTGGATGAATGGGAGCCCGGCATCCGCGCCACGCTAAGCGCCAATGCAAACTATTGGGGGGGTGCACCGGAAATCGAGAAGATCATTTATGTGCCGATTGTGGAGCCTGCCGCGCGCCTGAGTGCGGTGACAACCGGCGAAATTGATCTGACGGTGGACGTGCCGTTCGACAGTTTAGCCGATCTGGAAGCAAATCCGGATGTGGTGGTGAAACAAGGGCCGAGCGCACATGTCTGGTTTGTTGTGCTAAATACGCAATTGTCGGATCCACCTTTTGACAATGTGCTGGTGCGCCGCGCGATGAACTATGCGGTCAACAAGGAAGGTATCGTTAAGGATATTTTACAGGGCACAGCTGTGGTTTCGACCGGACCGCTGTCGCCAGGTTATGGCGATATGCATAACGCAGATGTGCGCCAATACTCCTATGATCCTGATAAGGCTCGGGAATTGCTGGCACAAGCGGGGTATCCAGACGGATTTGGCAATTGTGAATTCATGGTGCCGGAAAGCGGCTCTGGCATGCAGGCGCCGGTTGAAATGGGCACGTTCATTCAGGCCAATCTGGCTGCTGTGGGGATCAATTGCAACATCAAGACGATGGAATGGGGGGCCTACCTTAAGGCCTATCGCGAGCATCCGCAAATGGCGCAAATGTCATGGAACCCGCCCAATGGCGACCCTGATATTGTGATGAATATGTTGCTCAATTCGGCCAATTCCCCGCCCGGCTGGAACGCCGGTTCGTACAAGAACGAAGAGGTCGATAAATTGGTGGTCGGGGCACAGCGCATCAGCGATCCGGCACAAAGGCGCGAAATGTACCTTAAGGCGCAGGCATTGATTGCAGAAGATGCGCCGTGGATATTTGTTGATCATGGCTCGCAAATTATTGCCCACAGTTCCAAACTGAAAGGGTTCCTGGTGTCGCCCAATTTCGACCTTGTTGTTGAGGGCGCTACCTTTGAACAGTAACCGCAGGGGGCGCTGATCTGTAATAACTGGAACGGGCGGCCAACCGGTCGCCCTTCTTTTCCACGGGCATCTATCGAGGTGCCAAATAAGGGAACTTCATGCGGACCTATATTCTGAAACGGTTGGCCCAGACTATTCCGGTGCTGTTTGGCATATCCGTATTGGTGTTTTCCATGCTGCATCTGTCCCCGGGCGATCCGGCTGATCTGTTGCTCGGGTCCGAGGCAACGCCGGAATCGGTCGCGATTTTACGCCACGATATGGGGCTGGACCGGCCATTGGTGGTGCAATACGGGGCGTGGGCGGGGCGCATAATCAAGGGCGATTTTGGCCGCTCGGTGGTGTTGAACCGCGAAGTCAGGCCCGAGATCATAAAGCGTTTCAAAAACACCCTGATCCTGACCAGTGGTGCGCTGGTATTTGCAATCGTTTTCGGCATTGGCATCGGAATTCTGGCGGCTGTTTTTCACCAGTCCATGTTTGATTCAGTGGCCATGCTGATCGCGCTTGCCGGACTTAGTATGCCAACGTTTTTCACCGGCATTGCCGCCATTCTGATATTTGCCATGGGCCTGCAAATCCTGCCCTCATCGGGGATGTATCCCGCCCGTGGCGGCGATTTCTTTGACCTGTTGCGCCATCTATTGATGCCCGCGATCACGCTGGGCGCCGTTTCGGCAGCGATCCTTGCCCGCATGACCCGATCCGCGATGCTAGAGGTGATCCAGCAGGATTACGTGCGCACCGCACGGGCCAAGGGCGTAGGCGAGCGCCGCGTTGTCTGGGTCCACGCGCTGCGCAATGCATCCATCACTATTATCACGGTTCTGGGGATGCAGATCGGTTATCTGCTGGGCGGATCAGTGATCACCGAGGCGGTGTTTTCATGGCCTGGTCTGGGCCAGATGATGGTGCGTGCCATTCAGGCGCGTGACTACCCGATGGTGCAGGGCGGGGTGCTGATCATCGCGATGAGTTTTGTGTTCATCAACTTGGCGGTTGATTTGATTTATGCGTGGCTAGACCCGCGCATCAGATATTCCTGAGGGGCCGGATGAGCGATATTTTAACAGATCAACCCGCGCGGGCAGAGGCCCCGCCCGACACACCCGCCCGTCAATCGGTTCTGGCGCGATTGCGGAAAAACCGCCTATCGTTGGTGGGTGGCATGCTGGTGCTGGCCGCCGTGTTTATGGCCCTCTCGGCACCCTATCTACCACTACAAGACCCGGATGCGGTTGATACGTCGATCAGGCTTTCCCCAATTGGAACGCCGGGCCATTTGCTGGGCGCGGATGAGCTGGGCCGCGACATCCTTAGCCGGATGTTCTGGGGCGCGCGCATCACGTTAACGGTGTCCTTGGCCGCCACGCTGATTGCCATGATCACCGGCACAATACTGGGGCTAGTCAGCGGGTATTTTCTGGGCTGGACCGACACGATCATATCGCGCGGCATCGACGTGTTGATGGCGTTTCCCTACTTCCTGCTGGCCCTTACGGTGATCGCTATCCTTGGCCCTGGTTTGTTAAACGGGATGCTGGCCATTGCGTTGGTCAACGTGCCGTTCTTTGCGCGCATCATCCGCGGCTCGACCCTTACGTTGCGGGAATCCGATTTTGTGCTGGCCGCCAAAGGCATGGGCGCCGGTCACACCCGCATCCTGTTTCGCCACATTTTGCTGAACAGCCTGTCAACGCTGGTCGTGGCCACCACCATCAACCTTGGCTTTATGATCACCGCCGCTGCCGCCCTGTCGTTTCTGGGCCTCGGGGTGCAGCCCCCGACATCGGACTGGGGCACTATGCTGGCCAGCGGGCGGCAGTATCTATCGGCGGCCCCGCACACATCCTATTTGCCCGGCTTGGCGATATTCCTGACGGTTCTGGGTTTCAATCTGCTGGGCGACGGGTTGCGTGACGCGCTTGATCCCCGCATGCGAGAGTCATGATGGCGGCACAACCGAACCCACATGAGCTGGACACTCTGACATCGGCACCATCGCCACTGTTAGAGGTCAGAAACCTCACCACCGAATTTGCGACCCACGCTGGCACCTTGCGGGCTGTGGATGACGTGTCCCTATCGCTGTCAGCGGGCGAGGTATTTGGCGTTGTGGGGGAAAGCGGGTCAGGTAAATCCGTCACCGCACTTTCCATCATGGGCCTGATACGACGCCCGGGCCGGATTGTTGGCGGGTCGGTTCAGTTGCAAGACCACGGCGATTTGCTGGCAAAATCCCACGCCGAGATGCGCAAAATTCGTGGTGATATCATCTCGATGATCTTTCAGGAACCAATGACCTCGCTGAACCCTGTGTTTCGGGTCGGCTGGCAAATCGCCGAAGCGCTACAACTGCACCGCAATATGACCAAGACTGAGGCGAATGAGCAAGCCGTTGAATTGCTGGACCGCGTCGGTATCGGATCCCCCAAACAGCGGGTGCGCGAATTCCCGCATCAACTGTCCGGCGGTATGCGCCAGCGGGTGATGATCGCTATGGCCATGGCCTGCGCACCCAGTCTGTTGCTGGCGGACGAGCCCACAACCGCGCTGGATGTCACCGTGCAGGCGCAAATCCTAGATCTGATGATCGATCTAAAGAACACCGATGGCGCGGCCATCCTGCTGATCACCCACGACATGGGCGTGATTGCCGAAATGGCGCAAAAGGTGGCCGTGATGTATGCGGGCGTGGTGATGGAAGAAGCCACAGTTGGCGACCTTTTCGAGGAACCATTGCACCCCTATACCCAAGGGTTGCTTCAATCCATTCCCCACGGGCATTCGCGTGGCACCGCACTCAAGGCGATCCCCGGCATCGTTCCGAACCTGCTGCACCTGCCCACCGGCTGTCGTTACCGCGACCGGTGTCCTGCGGCCTTTACGCCATGTGCGCGCACTGAACCACCGTTGTACCAAACATCCGACAAAACCCGTCGCGTGCGTTGCTGGCTGCATCATCCGGAGCCACCAGCATGATGGATACTGCAACCAAACCCGCCACCCCGATCCTGCAATTAAAGGACCTGAAACGCTATTTCAGCGTGAGCGACGGGTTGCTCTCAGGCACATCCGGCCAGTTGCGTGCGGTGGACGGGATAACGCTGGATATCAAGGCTGGTGAAACTCTGGGGCTGGTCGGTGAAAGTGGCTGCGGCAAATCCACTTTGGGCCGTGTTGTTGCCCGCCTGTTGCCCGCCACATCCGGCGAAGTCCTGTTCGAGGGGCGTGACATCCTGAACCTTGATCATCGCGCGTTATTGAGCCTGCGCGCCGATATACAAAGCGTGTTTCAGGATCCCTTTGCCTCGCTCAACCCGCGCATGACCGCCTTTGCGCTGATCGAAGAACCGCTGGTGATCCACAAGGTCGGCAACCGTGACACAAGACGCGCCAAGGTGCTGGACCTGTTGCAAACCGTGGGGCTGCGGCCCGAATTTGCCGACCGCTACCCGCACGAATTTTCCGGCGGTCAGCGCCAGCGCATCGGCATTGCCCGCGCCCTTGCACTGGAACCCAAGCTGTTGATTCTGGATGAGCCGGTTTCCGCGCTGGATGTGTCCATTCAGGCGCAAATTATCAACCTGCTGGCTGAACTTCAGGCACGGCTGAACCTGACATACCTGTTTATCAGCCATGACCTTAGCGTTATCCAACATGTGGCTGATCGGGTGGCGGTTATGTATTTGGGACAGATCGTTGAACTGGCAGATAACGAGGAATTCTATGCCAACCCGCAGCATCCCTATTCTATGGCGCTATTGTCTGCCCTACCGCTACCGGACCCCAATGTCGCGCGAAACCGCATCATATTGCAGGGCGATTTGCCGGACCTTGCGAACCTGCCCGATGGTTGCCGGTTCCAAAGCCGTTGCGCCTATGTCAGTGATATATGCCGGAAATCGCCTGAACCGTCGCTGGATACGGTTATAGAGGGGCATCTGGTTCGGTGTTGGAACCTTGCCGACATTCATCCGGCTACAGATATAGATTGATATGCAAGGAGGATCACAATGACCGACGCTGAAAATTCCAATGAAATTACCCTTGACGATATTGCCAGCGCCGAGCGGTTGATGGGCATCACCTACACAGCAAGCGAACGCGCACAAATGCTGGACAATTTCGGCGGTCAGATCGCAGCGGCCCAAAACCTGCGTGCCGTGCGATTTGACAACGCCGAGCCAATGGCCTGCCGGTTTGACCCGAGGCTACCGGATTTCGAGATGCCCGACGCCAATGATAATCTGCGCTGGACAGGCGCTGACCCTGGTCCGCTTCCCGATGATGATGAAGACATCGCATTTGCGCCGGTCAAGCAACTGCACGGCTGGATTGCTACCCAAGCGATAAGCAGCCGCAGACTGACCCAGATTTATCTGGAACGGATTGCGCGGATCGCACCGAAGCTCGAATGCTTTGCCACAGTGACAGGTGATCTGGCGCTGGAACAGGCGGGTGCGGCTGACGCGTTATTACAGAAAGGTCAGCTGCTTGGCCCGCTGCATGGCATCCCTTACGCAGTGAAAGACCTGTTCGACACCGCCGGCATCAAGACTGGCTGGGGGGCTGAGCCCTATCAAAATCGCGTGCCCGATCAAGACGCGACCGTTGTGCAGCGCTTGCGCGACGCGGGGGCGGTGTTGCTGGGTAAGGCCGCCCTCGGCGCCTTGGCCTATAATGATATCTGGTACGGTGGACGCTGCCGTAACCCTTGGAACCTGAATGAAGGCTCCAGCGGGTCAAGTGCCGGTTCCGCCGCGGCCACAGCTGCCGGTCTGTGTGGATTTTCCATTGGGACCGAAACGCTGGGGTCCATCACCTCGCCTTGTCAGCGGTGCGGCACCACCGGCCTGCGCCCGACCTTTGGGCGTGTTCCGCGCGATGGGGCTATGGCCTTGTGCTGGTCTATGGATAAAATCGGACCGATCTGTCGTTCGGTCGAGGATACCGGAATGGTTTTGGCCGCATTGAATGGAGCCAATACCGGCGATCCGGCCTCAATTGCCGCAGGGCTTCAGTTTGACGCGCAGGCAGGGCTGGACGGGCTGCGCCTTGGTTATCTGGCAGATGCTTTTGGTGAAGGGGCTAGTGATCTGGACCACGCAACGCTGGAGGCCGCGCGGGGTTTGGGGATCGAAGTGGTCGAGGTATCCTTGCCGGATTTACCTTACGGATCCCTGATGAACGTTCTCTACGCCGAAGCCGCCGCCGCCTTTGAGGAATTAACGCTGGATGGGCGCGATGACACGCTGACATGGCAAGATGCTGCGGCCTGGCCGAATGTCTTTCGTCGGGCGCGGTTTCTTTCTGCGGTCGATCACGTTCAACTCGACCGGCTGCGCTGGAAAGTTATGCACGCACTGGATGAAATGTTTGCCCAGATTGACGTGTTGATTGGCCCGTTTATGACCGGTCCAATGCTGGTTGCCAGCAATTTCACCGGACACCCCTGCCTGCACCTGCGCGCAGGCCTGTTTGACAGCCCAACGCGGGAACCCGGCGGTTTTGGCGCGGGGCGCATCCACATGCCGGGTGCCAAAGATGAAGGCCCCAAGTTTCGCGTGCCGCAAGGGATTTCACTGTGGGGGCGGCTGTTTGAGGAAGGCAGGATTTTAACGCTTGGAATAGCGCTGGAGGCTGCGTTGGATTGCGGCGCAGAACGCCCGGATTTTTCGTTCTAACCCTACTGCAAATACCAGCCTATCAATCTGATTAAAGTGGGGAAAATATAGACTAAGGCGGTCCGAGGTTGGGGCAAGAGCACTAATTCTAAGGACTATCCACCAAATGGAGGAAACCTGAGGCGCAGGTCACACAGCAAAACCCAAGATTGTCCAACCAAATTACGCCCCCAAAACAAGCGAACGCCCCGTCGGGGGTGACGGGGCGCTCATCTTTGTTTTGCAAACAGAGTCTGCTCCCAAACAGACAAGATATCTATAGAGCGATTCTGATTAAAAATGGGTTTACGGTCTTCTGTTTTAAGCGCCCTCGAATTCGCACAGCACTTGCACGTCCATGCCCATGTCTTCCAGCACTTTGCGCCCGCCCAATTCCGGCAGATCAATGATAAACGAGGTGCTGACGATCTCGCCGCCCAGCCGTTCAATCAGTTTGATCCCCGCCGCTGCGGTGCCGCCGGTGGCCAGCAAATCGTCGACCACCAGAATGCGCTCGCCTGCCTTGATGGCGTCATCGTGGATTTCCATCACCGCTTCGCCGTATTCCAGCGTGTAGGCCTCGGAGATCACGGCCCCTGGCAGTTTGCCCTTTTTGCGGATGGGCACAAAGCCGACGGTCAACTGGTGCGCGATGGCGCCGCCGAGGATGAAACCGCGCGCCTCTAGGCCGACAACCTTGTCGATTTGCATACCCGCATAGGGGTGCAGCATCTGGTCGATCGCCATGCGAAACCCGCGCGGGTCGGCAAACAGGGTGGTGACATCGCGAAACATTATGCCCTCGTGCGGGAAGTCGACGATGGTGCGGATGTAGTCTTTGACGGTTTTCATTTGGTGTGCCCTTCGGTGATCTTGCGCATCAGGGCTTCCAGTGGCCCCGTGGATTGATACGGGACCAAGCCCGCGCATACAACGACGTTAATGTCGCAAAGCCGTGAAGATTGCGAGGGAGAAGAGGGAGCCCTTTAGCGCCCAGAAATCGCTGTATTCCAGTGTGATCCAGCGCCATACCGATGACTGTGATAAAAACGGGCGATGTCGAGTCCGGTCAGGCGCGTATATGGTCCCTTTAGGAGATCTTGCAGGTAGGGTTTTGTGCTGTGAGACAAGAGCAGTTTAACGGAAGCCCTATCGGGCCGCTTGATATCTCGCTTGCGCTCGGGTGGGTCTGCGGCGGAGGTGCTTAGGGCAAGAAGAAAGGGATAGTCCCAGAGATCGGGGCGGGTGACCATCATCCAGAAAATGCCTGTCTGGGTGATGAAGGCGGGCCAGTCCAAGGCGAACCAGATGCGGAAGTATTTGTGGGCGTGGGCGGGAAGTGGGCTGTTGGTGGGTCGATCAGGGACTTGGCAGTCAGGTCCAGCACGGTAAAGGTAAAGATCGTCATGATCAGCAACAGGATACCGCGCGTTTGTGCGGGGATTTGGGTGAAGCGGGTCATGTCGGGGCTACAAAACGCGCCCCGCCACAGCACCCAGTTTGGCCATCAATGCCGGATCGCGGGCGTCGGGTGCGGTTAGGATGGCGTATTCAAGGGCGCGGTCGCAGTGGTGTTCGCAAGGTTTGCGTTCGGCCCCCAGCAGGGCGGGCAGGCGGGCCACCAGATTGCGGGCCTTGTCGGCGTTGCCGGTCAGGGTTTTGATGATCTGGGTGACGTCCACCTCGCCGTGGTCGGGGTGCCAGCTGTCGTAGTCGGTGATCATCGCGACCGAGGCGTAGCAGAGTTCGGCCTCGCGGGCCAGTTTGGCTTCGGGCATGTTGGTCATGCCGATCACGTCGCAGCCCCAAACCTCGCGGTACAGTTTGCTTTCGGCCAGCGTGGAAAATTGCGGGCCTTCCATCGCCAGATAGGTGCCGCCTTTGTGGACCTTGATGCCCGCGTCCTTGGCGGCTACCTCACAAGCGTCCGACAGGCGCGGGCAGGTCGGGTGTGCGACCGAGATATGGGCGACGCAGCCGGTGCCAAAGAAGGATTTTTCACGCGCGAAGGTGCGGTCGATGAACTGGTCGATAATGACAAAATCACCGGGGGCCATTTCATCACGGAACGACCCGCAGGCCGAGACCGAGATCACATCGGTGACCCCGAGCCGTTTCAGCGCGTCGATGTTGGCGCGATAGGGGACCGTGGTGGGGGAATGGATATGGCCGCGACCGTGGCGGGGCAGGAACGCCATTTTGACGCCATCCAGCGTGCCGGTCAGGATATCGTCCGAGGGATTGCCCCACGGGCTGTCCACGGTTTGCCATGTGGCGTTTTGCAGCCCGTCAATGTCATAAACGCCCGAGCCGCCGATGATGCCGATTACTGTGTCTGTCATGATCTATCCCCTGATGGTGTTGGGAGGATTATGTACGAGGAGGGTGGGGAGGAAAAGCTTGAAAGCATTCTGTGTGAGGGGGTGTCACAGACCTTAAGGTGGGGAATCTTGATGCGTAGAATCACGTTGCTCTATGAGTCGGATAAATAATTGGAATGCTCTTAAAGTATTGCGGGCGGCCAATTGGCCGCCCGCACATAAGCAATTTCTGGCGCAGAAGCTAGCAGCCAGTCCCGCCACCTGTGCTGAGAAAACGAATATTTTTCATGTTTTTGCCTATCTTCTATAGGTTAGTATAAGCTTTCTTGCCCCCAAATTATGTTCTTTTTGGGGTATTTGCAAGGGTTAGCACGTATAATTGAACGCGTGGTTAATCGGTGATAATTAGGTATCGCCTTACTTCATTTGCTTGGAGTCTTGTATTTCCACCACATGAACACACCATTTCCAGGCAGTAAAGCCGTTTCTATTGAAACTGTCCGACAATGGCTCCCATTATGTGCGGGTATGTCACGGTCGAAATTCGATTCAACATGAACTGGTTCTATGTATACATCGTAAACAGTGGGGTCGTACCGTAGTTTCAATTCAAAGTTTTCGGTTATGCAGCTTGTTTGGTAAAGATCATTATCCATAATCCGCTTTGTGTCTGACGTCAGCGCTTTTGGGCCCAAATAGCGTCATTTGATAAGAGAGTATTTTTGGCTCATCGTAACCACTGAGGAGTGGAACATGATGGACCTGTCCCGCTTTAGTGCCGCTCCATGAACTCATTTAAGCGGCTCTTCTTTCGAATGCCAAGGGGCTTTTCCAGCCTAGTGCCGAATGTCTGCGGCGAGGATTGTAGAACCCGTTTATGTAATCAAAGATTGCCAGTTCAACAGCACGACGCGTATGCCACGGGTGCCGCCAGATCAATTCTGCTTTGATGGTTTTGAAGAAGGTTTCCATTGCTGCATTGTCGTAACAATTACCTTTGCCGCTCATGGATACTTTGAAGCCATGCTTGCGCAGAATTTTCTGATAATCATGCGAACAATATTGGCTTCCACGATCACTGTGATGGATACAGTCTTTGGGCGGCCTGCGTAGAGCAATGGCCATGTTCAATGCCCGGATCGCGAGATCACGTTTCATGCGATTGCTGACGGCCCAGCCAACCACACGCCTGGAATGCAGATCCAGAACCACCGCCAGATACAGCCACCCTTCTTGGGTCCAAACATAACTGATGTCGACAACCCACTTTTTGTTGGGGCGAGCCGCCATAAAATTCTGGTTCAGCAGGTTTGGTGCAATATTGAACTTATGATTGCTGTCAGTTGTAATCTTGTGTTTGCGGGTCCTGATCATCGATATATTGTTTTGGCGCATCAAGCGACCGACACGCCCCCTCTCATGGTTTGTAAACAAACCACTGCCGGGCAGTGGGATGGCCGACGTCCAAGCCAATCTCTTTCAGCTCTTCGGTCATCCGTGGCCGACCATAGCTTTGCAGGCTCAGGCGATGCTGTTCTCGAATGTGGGCTAGCAAAACCATGTCTTCACGTTGACGCTGGCTTATCGGGCGGGACCGGTAGGCTCTGTACCCACGCGGGCTGACATTCATTATTTGGCACAACCGTTCGGTCGGCTGCGTAGCCCTATTTTCTTCGATAAACTTAAACCTCATGCGTTGCCTGACAGGCGATGTTTACATCGCCGAGAAGGGCTTTTGGCTCGCGAAGAACTGTGTTGCCTTTTTTAGGACTTCCCTCTCCTCTCGTAGCAGCCTGTTTTCCTTACGGAGTTTGGCATTTTCATACTCCAGATCAGATTGAGCAGCTGGCTTCTCAGGGTTCTTCTGGTCTTGCTGTATCCACTTGCTCAATGTCGAAAAACCGATACCAAAATCAGACGCCACCTGCTTTCGGGTAAGCCCACTTGTCAGTGCTATCCTGACCGCTTCATGTCTAAATTCTGCTGTGCGTTTCGTTCCCATAGTCGTTCTCCTTTTGCGCATAATACGCGGTTAAAGGAGCTGCACAATTCCGCGACAGGTCCAAAATACGATCCCGATGCCTAGGGCGTAGACCTATAAATGGAAATATGATTCACTGTATGAAACAGGGAGGGTTTCATGTCAGGACCATTTTGGTTAACGGAAGAACAATTCAACAAAATCAGCCCGTTACTGCCGAACAAGGTG
>NZ_JBSMEZ010000120.1:0-8328 GCF_056498605.1 Profundibacter sp. | reverse complement strand
GTCCCGTTAACCTCCCCTTAGCCAATTCTCGGCTTAACTACGACTCAAAGGCGTTTACTGGAAGGGCACGAAAATGGATGATTTTAACGATATGATGATGGGGCAACCACCCACCGCCGCGCGGCCGCTGCTGGGGCTGACCGTGCTGGTGGTCGAGGATAGCCGCTTTGCAAGCGAAGCGATGCGGCTGTTGTGCCTGCGATCAGGCGCCCGTATCCGGCGGGCGGATTGTCTTGGCTCGGCCCGCAAACATTTGCAAGTATATCGCCCCTCAGTGGTGGTGGTCGATCTGGGGCTGCCCGATGGATCAGGCACCGATCTGATTGGTGAACTGGCACAGGCCAGCCCGCGCATCGGGGTCATTCTGGCCATCAGTGGCGATGTCAGCGGCGAAGCCGATGCAATGACAGCTGGAGCCGACGGATTTTTGACCAAACCGATTGATAGCCTCGGGGCATTTCAGCAGGCCATCCTGACCCACCTGCCAGATACCGCGCAGCCACCAGGACCACGCATGGTGCCCGACGAGGTGATCACACCTGACCCGATCGCATTTCGGGATGATATCGCCCATGTAGCGGACGTGCTGCGAGCGCGTCCCGATGGCAAAACGCTGGATTATGTGGCGCAATTCACCACTGGCGTTGCCCGCAGTGCCCATGATGGCCCGCTCGAGGCAGCAGCCCTTGCGCTGGCTTCAGACCGCGCCAACGGGCAACCCATTCGCAGCGATGTGCAGCGGTTAAACGGGATGTTCAAGGAACGGCTTGCCGAACATAAGGTGGTTTAGGGTCCGGTTCCTAACCGTAAGGCTTGAGGTGAAACCCGCGTCAATCACAGCGCCGGATCATCCACAGCCCGCACCAGACGGGTCAGATCAGACAGGCTCTCTTTCTGCCGGCCCTCCGTATCAAAGTTTTCCGGCGCAAGCCACGTGGAAAAGGCGGATTTTAACGCCGGCCATTCGCTGTCAATCGAGGCATACCACGCCGTATCCCGATTGCGCCCTTTGTTGATTGCCACTTGCCGGAAAACCCCCTCATAGCTGAACCCCAAACGTTCAGCCGCACGGCGCGACCCCATATTCAGCGCGTTGCACTTCCATTCATAACGTCGGTACCCCGCCTCATAGGCCCACTGCATCATCAGAAACATGGCTTCCGTCGCCGCGCGGGTGCGTTGCAGAGGTTTGGAGAAATTGATGTGCCCGACCTCAATTGATCCGGCCTCGGGGTTGATGCGCAGATAACTGGCAACCCCTTCAAAACGCCCCGTTGCAAGGTTCTTGACCGCGTAGAACACCGGACCATCCCCCGCCGTCATATCCCGTACCCAGCGGTGATACCCCGCCGCCGACGTATACGGCCCATAAGCCATGTAGTCCCAGATCGTATCATCAACGCAGTTGGCCCGATGGATTTCGGCGGCATGACGGTCCGCATCCAGCAATTCCAGCCGTGCATGTTGCCCCTCCAGCACAGGCACCACAGGGCGCGCAGGCACTGACCAACCTTTGATAACCCTGCCCAATCGCGTCTCGTCCGACATCATATACCCTTTACATTTTGCCGCGATGATACCGCTTGTGTAGCCCCTGTCGAGGGGAAAATCAGCCCCGAGATACCCAGAAATCGCACCACTCTCACCCAATTTTCGCCGCATTCCAAAGACAATATTAAGGCCAAGCAACACAACCATCTGCCATAAGGAAGCCTGCCATGCTTAAAAAACTTTTCCGCTTTGCCCATGAAGACAGTGGCAACATCGCTGTTGACTGGGTTGTACTGGTGGCCGGTGCCGTATCGCTGGGCATGGCTGTCACCCTGACCGCAACACACGAAGCCAAGGCCGTAACGCCGCAAACAATTGCGCCGGTTATCACTGCCACGACGGCCTACTAAAGTAGTTTGCATTCGACTGAATCAGAATTCACCCTAAGTGTGGGCGAATTCCGACGCTTATTACCCCACACTAAATGCAAAGCGCTATAACCAATTCACAAAATAACCTGCGGCGCGACGCCCATATCCAACCCCGGAAAAATCGCACCTTCAAGCGTTGCGCGTTCAATCTCGAACAGCCCCCGCATCGCCATCGCACAAAGGCTGCGCACATCCATCACCGGCATTAAATCACGGCCCTGATACAGATTGCCCTCCGCCAACCCCGGCCAATCGCCAAACACCTTGCCGCCTGCAATCACGCCCCCCGCCAACAACATCGCGCCGCCTGTGCCGTGATCCGTGCCACGGGTGCCGTTTTCACGCGCGGTTCTGCCAAACTCGGTCATCGCCAGCACTGCGGTTTTGCCCCAGACATCCCCCAGTTCCTGACGCAACACCAGAATGGTATCCGCCAGCCGTGTTAGCGCCCCCTTCAGCGCCCTACCCTGATTGTTATGCGTATCCCAGCCATTGATCGAAAACGCAGCCACGCGGGTATTTTCCAACAACCGGTTGGCGGCAAACGCGGCCACCCGTTTATGCGCCCCGCCACGCAAGGACGCGATCATCTGCTGCTGCATCATCGCCGCATCGGCCCCCATCCCCGCATCTTGCCCCATATCGGGGTCCAACACCTCGGCCAGTTCAATCGCCTCACTCACGGCCGCGTTGAACAACGGATCATCGTGATACACTTGTTCTAGCAAACGTCGCGATTGGACCGACAGGTTCAAATGCGTATCTGGCGACCAGTTTGACACGGGTGCAGCCCCTTGCAACACCAGCATTTCTTCGCGTCCAATGGCAAACCCCGTGTGTGGGTCCGCCCCCGGCATCGCTTGCAACATCCGGTTTAACCAGCCATCCCGCACCTGCCCAACCCCGTCCATTCCCAGACCCGCTTCCAGCAAATCCTGCCCGTCAAAATGGCTGCGCTTGTCACGGTACGGGGTGGAAACCGCATGGGCGAACGCCAACTCGCCCTTGGCCCATAGCGGCATCAAATCCGACAACCCCACATGCAACGAATAGAACCCGTCCAGATCAGAGGCACCACTGTCTTCGCCAAACTTCAATGTCGGTCGCAGGTCCGCCAGCGCCGCGTCCCCGTATGGTTGCACCACATCCAGCCCATCCATGCCGCCGCGTAAAATGATCACCACCAGCCGGTTGTCCGATGGCAGGGCGGCAAAACTCATCGGGGTGAACAGCGGGCTTGCCGCAGCCGAACATCCCAATATCCCGACCCGTTGCAGGAATTTTCGCCGTGATACGCTCATGTTACTCCTCCCTCAGGTCCGCTGAAATTCGGGCGAGGCAAGGATCAGCCCAACCCCGTCAGATTTCTCGTCAACACCAGCCACCGCTTGGCGTAACGTATCGCCAAGCCGCGCACCCAATGCGGTGGTCGCAAGTGCAACCGGGTCCGGCAAATCAGGGCGCAGCAGCGCTGGCACCGTCATCGCCCACTGAATGCGTGCGGCCAAACCTTGGGGCGTGATCCAGTGTTCGGCCTCTTCCGCCCAGCCATCCGGCCCCACCGGATTTTCCCACAATTGCCCCATCAACCCCATCGGCGCGATCACCAATGTGCGTATCTTTTTCCAGTTCAGCGCAGTAATGCGAGCCTCTTTCACGCCCAGCGCCCGCAGGGATGATATAACAAAATCAACAGGTTGCTTGATTTTAACCGCGGGCATCGCCCACGCTGCGTCATGCGATAACATCGCGCGATACGTCGCGATCAAATCACCGTCGCTGTCGTCATAAGCCACCGCCACATGATCAACCAGCGCCGCATCGGGCGTATCCGACACAAAATGCACCACCAGTTTACGTGCCAGATGGCGGGCAGTATCGGGATGCACCGCCAGATCGTCCAGAAAATCGGTGACGTGAAACAGGTCCTGAATATAGCCCCCATAGGATTTTCCCAGCACCGTTTCCGGCCCCGGCTCGGCCATTCTGGGTGCATAGGTAAAACCACGCTTACGCCGATAGGTCATCCCCGCAAACAGTTTGGCCAGCTCGGAAATATCCTGTTGCGTATAGGCCCCGTCAACCCCGAGCGTGTGCAGCTCCAACACCTCGCGGGCCAGATTTTCGTTCACCCCGCGCCCCGGATTACGCACCGCCGCCACCGATTTAGGCCCGACCGAATTGACCTGATCCAGATAAAACAACATCATCGGATGAAACGTCGCCGCCTTTAACAGATCGGAAAACTTACCGGTAATGTTGGGGCGGATCGCATCCTCGGCATAGGTTGCAACCGCGTTTCGCATCACGCCTTTTTTGCCTTTGACGGTGAAATGATCCGCCCAGAACCGCACCAACCGTTCGCGCAGCCCATCCTCGGTGAACACCCCACGCGCGATGGTGGCCCGCAGCCAATCCGCCTGCTGACGCCGCGCGCCTTTGCGCAACTCACGGATTTGTTGCTTAATGTCTTGCGCCATCGCAGGCGCCTCGCGGCGGGTGCGGTTCAGACGGCGGATGTCTTCCATCACCGCTTCGATCTGTGCAAATCCACCAATCGGGAACCGCTCGGCCATATCGTCCGGTCTCGTCAAACCGGCCAGCATTTTGTCCACACTTGCGGGCGGCGCAATGTGCGGGGACAGGCCAGTGCCAAACCGGATGGCGGCGGTTTCGGGGTTAAACGTCACAGTCACCTCTTACGATCACCTCTCAACGGCACGATACCAGACCCCGTGCAAAATGAAAAACCCCGCAGCGGTTACTGCGGGGTTTTGGCATTTTTCAGCGTGCTTGCAACCTAATCCTGCGGGATCACCCGCAGATGCAATTCGCGCAGCTGCTCGTTCATCGGCTCGTTCGGAGCACCCATCATCAAATCTTCGGCGCGTTGGTTCATCGGGAACATGATCACCTCGCGGATGTTGGCCTCGTCCGCCAACAGCATTACGATGCGGTCGATCCCTGCCGCACAACCGCCGTGGGGCGGTGCGCCAAATTTGAACGCGTTCACCATACCACCAAAGCGTTTTTCAACCTCATCCTTGCCATACCCGGCAATTTCAAACGCCTTGAACATGATTTCCGGTTTGTGGTTCCGGATCGCGCCCGAAACCAGCTCATAACCGTTGCACGACAGGTCATACTGATAGCCCAGCACATCCAGCGGGTCACCGCTTAACGCTTCCATCCCGCCTTGGGGCATGGAAAACGGGTTGTGTTCAAAATCGACCTTGCCGGTTTCCTCGTCGCGCTCGTAAATCGGGAAATCAACGATCCATGCGAATGCAAAACGGTCCGTGTCGGTCAGGCCCAGTTCATTGCCGATTTCGGTGCGGGCCTTGCCAGCCACCGTTTCAAACGCCTTGGGTTTGCCTGCAAGGAAGAACGCGGCATCACCGACACCTAGGTCCAGTTGTTGACGAATGGCTTCCGTGCGCTCTGGCCCGATATTTTTCGCCAGAGGGCCAGCAGCTTCCAGATACTCCGTACGAATTGTGATCGCTTTGTCTTCGGCCCCAGCACCAACCAAAGCGCCAATAAGATGCGAAAGGAAAGGCGTGTTGATTGCAGAAATACCCTGACCTTTCTGAACCCCCGCAACCCCGAGCTTTTTGGCAACGCCATCATGAACATCGGCAATCAACGCCATAAAGGCATCGTCGGCCTTCGCGTCCGGTTTGGCGCGCCAGAAAATATCCCCCATCCCCGGCAGGCCCTCGCCTTGGGCAAATTTGTTCATCCGGTCACAGAACTTGCGCGACCCGCCACTGGGCGCTGGAATGGCGCGAATTTCGGTGCCCTCATTCTCCAACAAGCTTGCGAAAATCTGGAAACCGGAACCACGGAAATGGTCCGATACCACCTGCATCTTGATCGGGTTGCGCAGGTCGGGCTTGTCGGTGCCATACCAAAGTGCTGCGTCCTTATACGAAATCTGCTCCCATTCGGTATCGACCTTGCGACCGCCGCCAAATTCCTCGAACACACTGGCAATCACCGGCTGAATGGTGTCAAAAACATCCTGCTGGGTGACGAACGACATCTCCAAATCCAGCTGGTAAAAATCGGTAGGGGAGCGATCCGCACGCGGGTCTTCATCCCGAAAACACGGCGCGATCTGGAAATATTTATCGTAACCAGACACCATGATCAGCTGTTTGAACTGCTGCGGCGCTTGCGGCAGCGCGTAGAAACGGCCCGGGTGCAACCGCGACGGGATCAGAAAATCGCGCGCGCCTTCGGGGCTGGACGACGTAATAATCGGCGTCTGGAATTCACGGAACCCCTTATTCCACATCCGCTTGCGCATCGACGCCACCACATCGCTTCGCAGCTTCATGTTGTTTTGCAGCTTTTCGCGGCGCAGGTCCAGATAGCGGTATTTCAGGCGGGTTTCCTCGGGATATTCCTGATCGCCAAACACCATCAAAGGCAACTCTTCCGCTGCCCCCAGAACCTCGATATCGCGGATAAAGACCTCGACTTCACCGGTGGGGATTTTCGAATTCACCAATCCATCATCGCGCGCCATCACATTACCATCAATGCGGATGCACCACTCGGAACGCACCTTTTCGATCTCGGCAAACACGGGGCTGTCGGGGTCGGCCATCACCTGCGTAATCCCGTAATGGTCGCGCAGATCAATAAACAGCAGCCCGCCGTGGTCACGCACGCGATGTACCCAGCCCGACAGACGAACAGTGTCGCCCACGTTGGATTTGTTCAGTTCGGCACAGGTGTGGCTGCGATAGACGTGCATGATTGTCCCCTTGGGGTGAATGGATTGGTCGGGCTGATACACCGCGCACAGCCGCTAAAGTCAAGGGACGCAACGCCAGCAATCCATTCAAATTGCCCTATATGCCCCTTATCGGGGCAATTTTCGCAGCCAATATCTGCCCTAAACACCCAACCTCAATAAATTGGAGCAACGAGGCCACAGATAAATCCGTTTGGCATTCAGCATATAGCCATAATTATTTTACCTTTGTAGAAAGGGAATTATAGCGGTGACCAAAGCACCCAAACCAGAGGGTTTCATCAGGTAATGCGTTCAATCGGCACATCTATTATTGCTGTAATTATTGCAAGCATCGCAACGTTTATTATCCTGATCAATGGCACCTCAGGATCAAGCGACCTATTGGCCAGCTGGTTGGCGGGTCATTACTATCAGCTGGGCATGCTGGACCAGATTTACCCGCATGACACTGATATTTTCACAATGCGCCCCCCGCCCGAATGGATCCCGTATCATCATAGCCAAGGGAACAGCAGCGATGTTTTCCCCTTCATCTACCCGCCGATCTGGGCGCATGTTTTCGGCTGGCTCACCACAGTAACCCAATTTGATACGGTCGTGAAATGGGCCAGCATTATAAACCCGCTCCTGATAGGCAGCATGGTTATACTGGCGTGGCGTGCGTCAGGCAGCACAATGCCAGCGCTTAGGTTTACCCTGCTGGGCCTGCTCATTCTGGCGTTTACCCTGATCGGGGTCGTCCCCATTATGCAAAACCAGCCCCAGATATTCGTCAGCTTTCTGATCGTTCTAGGATTGGAACGCCACCGCTCTGGCGCCCCCCTAACAGCAGGGGCTGCCATCGCGCTTGCAGCATCGATCAAACTGTATCCGGCGCTGTTGGCATTGCTTTTTCTGGCCAGCGGAAACAGACGGGCGTTCGGCAGTTTTGTCATAACCGGTGCCATTCTTGGTGGACTATCTATCGCCCTGACAGGGTGGCCATTGCACAGGCTGTTCCTGGATGAAGTTGGCAGAATTAGCGGCACGATTATTACTACGAACCATACCTATTCGCTTGATGCGGTAATTGGGCAAATGTTCTTTGCCGACCAAATGCAAATGATCCTTGATCCGAATCTCATTGCTGGGGCCGCAGATAAAAGCCAGATTATAGGGTGGCTAGTGATGGCCAAACCCGCCCTTTGGCGCGGACTTTCGGCGGTTGCTATTCTGGTGACGCTGGCGTTTTTTGCCTATAAATTACGCCAGAATAAAGAACCTGTTTCTGACAACAGCTTGCTCTGGCCAATCGCCATTATCTGCATATCCCTGATTAATCCGATATCCTGGGGCTACCACTACTTACCTGCCGTGGTCTTTGCGCCTGTGTTGATTGACCGCTTTGGCACCCTACGGGGCGCAGTATTGCTGTTGCTGATTTTCGCACCGGTTTCGGTTGTGGCCCTTACATCAATCTACCCGCATATCGGATTTATCACGCAACCCGCATCCTTCTTTGGCACAGTCAGTATGATCAGCCTTGCCCTCGCCTTTGCCGTGGCCCATTGTAAAAACCGAATTAGGCAAATGCATTAGGGCCTGTTGACATTTACCGCAAATGAATGACGGTTGCGACGATTGAAATCATGGCCTTAA
>NZ_JBSMEZ010000119.1:0-4016 GCF_056498605.1 Profundibacter sp. | reverse complement strand
GCACACCCATCTGGCGGAAAACGACGAGGATATCGCTTATAGTCTGGAAAAATTCGGCTGCCGTCCGGGGCAATACGCCGAAGATCTGGGCTGGACTGGCGATGATGTATGGCACGCCCACTGCGTGAAGTTGGATGGTCAAGAGATTGATCTGTTTGCAAAATCCGGCACAGGTGTTGCCCATTGTCCTTGTTCCAATTGCCGCCTTGGCTCCGGTATTGCCCCCGTGCGTTTGATGCGGGACGCGGGGGTGAATGTGGCGCTGGGCGTGGATGGATCGGCCAGCAATGACGCCGGAAATCTGGTGGCCGAGGCGCGGCAGGTCATGCTGCTGCAACGGGTTCAAAACGGGGCCGACGCGATGAGCGCACGTGAGGCATTGGAGATCGCCACACGCGGCGGGGCTGCCGTGTTGGGCCGTGATGATTGCGGGCAATTGGCGGTGGGCAAGCGGGCGGATGTGGCAGTTTGGGATGTCGGCGGGATTGAAAGTGCAGGCAGTTGGGATCCGGCGGCATTGTTGCTGGCGGGGCCGACAAAGGTGCGCGATCTGTTTGTCGAGGGGCGCCAAGTGGTGCGTGACGGGCAGATGGTGACGATAGATTTGCCACGGGTGATCGAGCGGCAGAACCATTTGGCGAAACGGCTGATGGGGTGAGTTTTCAACTCGAGAATACACGATATGAAAACCATATGAATCGCATATGAATTCCATATGACTCTTTGCGACTGCAAAAAGAGATTCTATGCGCTACATGCGGCAGGTATTTTCAGCAAGAAGAAGGACTAGGGGCGGGGTGCGCCGTTGATCCATGTTGCCGTTATCGCGCGGTCGTCGCCCATCATGATGGTTGGGAACAGCGATTGCCAAATGTCTTCGGCGCGAGATTCGCGCAGGGCGATTGCTGCGGTTGAGGCGAGGTTCAGAACCACCAGATCGGCCTCGTGACCGACCGCAAGATTGCCTACTTTGTCTTCCATATGCAGGGCGCGGGCGGACCCAACGGTGGCCAGCCAGTAGAGCTGTGCGGGGTGCAGCGAGGTGCCAGTGAGCTGGCCGATCTCATAGGCCGCGGCCATGGTGCGCAGCATCGAAAAGGACGAGCCGCCGCCGGTGTCTGTGGCCAGTCCAATGCGATGGCCCGCCGCCATCAACCCACCCATGTCAAACAGGCCCGACCCGATAAAGGTGTTCGAGGTGGGGCAATGGATCAGGGCTGCGTTGACTTCTCGCAGACGGCTCTTTTCACGTGGCGTCAGGTGGATGGCGTGGCCGAACATGGCGCGGTCCCCCAACAGGCCGAATTGTTCGTAGGTGTCCAGATAATCGCGGGCATCGGGGAACAATTCGGCGACCCATTCGATTTCGTCTAGTTGTTCGGACAGGTGGGTTTGCATCAGGCAATCGGGGTGCTTGGCCCACAATGCACCTAATGCTTCGAGTTGTTCGGGGGTTGAAGTTGGCGAGAAGCGCGGGGTGATGGCGTAAGCAGCCCGCCCGCGACCGTGCCATTTTTCCAGCAGGGCGCGGCTATCGTCATAGGCGGATTTGGCGGTGTCGCGAAGCCCGTCCGGTGCGTTGCGGTCCATACAGGTTTTGCCAGCTATGATGCGCTGGTTGCGGGCCTCGGCGGCGGTGAACAGCGCGTCAACGCTGGCGGGGTGGATGGTGCAGAAACTGGCAATGGTGGTGGTGCCGTTGGCGGCTGTCAGGTCTAGGTAACGCGCGGCGATTTCGGTGGCATAGGCGGGGTCACCAAAGCGGGTTTCTTCGGGGAATGTATAGGTGTTGAGCCAGTCAATCAACCGCTTGCCCCAACTGGCGATGATTGCGGTTTGTGGGTAATGCGCGTGGGCATCGACAAATCCGGCTGTGATCAGGCCATCGCCATAATCGGTGACCGGGACCTGTGGATGGGCGGCGCGCAGGCTGTCAGCGGGGCCAGTGGCGCTGATTTTGCCATCTTCGATCAGGACCGCGCCGCGCCGCTCGTAAGTGGTGGCGTCGCCAATGGGCGCGTGAAACGGATCACTAAGAAATGATAGGGTTTGACCCAGTAACAGTTGCGCGTTTTGCATTGGCTCTCTCGATCATTCAACACCCCAGACTAGACACTGGGGCGTATTGTGAAAAGCCCTCTTTTTGCTGTTGTTAATCGACGGGACTGGTTATGAATGGCGCAATCATCAGGAGATAAGCCATGAGTGATGCAACACAAGAAACCCGCGGTGGTGGCGAGCATGACTTCATTCTGGATAACCAGCTTATTGATGAAATCCTAGAGGCGATTAATAGTGAAGATGCGTTGACCCTGACGCATTTGCTCGAGCCTCTCCATTCCGCCGACATTGCCGATTTTCTGGAGCAAATCAGCGGCTCGCAGCGCCGAGCCTTATTGCGGTTGTGGAAAGGTGGGATGGAAGGCGACATCCTGTCCGAGCTGGACGAAGGACTGCGCGAAGAGGTGATCGACAGCCTTGCGCCCGAGGAGTTGGCCGAGGTCGTGCGCGATCTGGAAACCGACGATGTGGTCGATCTGCTGGAGGATATGAACGCGCCTCAGCAGGGTGAAATTCTTGAGGTGCTGGAAGATGCCGACCGGGTGGCGGTCGAGCAGGCGCTGACCTACCCCGAGGATTCGGCGGGTCGTTTGATGCAGCGCGAACTGGTGGTCGCGCCCGAGCATTGGATGGTCGGTGAAGCGATTGATTATCTGCGCGAGCAAAAGGATTTGCCAGAGCAGTTTTATCATATGATTCTGGTTGACCCCAAAATGCACCCGACGGGCTATGTGACGTTGGGCAAGCTGCTGAGCAACCCGCGGGAGATGAAGTTACAGGATATTGTCGAGGATGGTTTTCGCACCATTTCGGTCAATCAGGACGAAGAGGATGTGGCCTACGCGTTCAACCAGTATCATCTGATTTCCGCGCCCGTGGTGGACGAGGACGAGCGGTTGGTCGGGGTGATCACCATTGATGATGCGATGGTGGTTCTGGACGAGGAACACGAGGAAGACATCATGCGGCTGGCGGGTGTTGGCGAAGGCAGCCTGACAGATCGGGTGATCGGCACGGTCAAGCGGCGGTTTCCGTGGTTGTTTGTCAATCTGGTGACGGCGATTTTGGCGTCATTGGTGATTGCCCAGTTCGCGGACACCATAGCGACCTTCGTGGCCTTGGCGGTGTTGATGCCGATTGTGGCCTCGATGGGCGGCAATGCGGGCACCCAGAGCCTGACCGTGGCGGTGCGTGCGATTGCGACCAAGGATTTAACCAGCGCCAACGTGTGGCGGGTGATCCGGCGCGAGGCGTTGGTGGGGTTGGTTAATGGCGCGGTATTTGCGGCGGTGATGGGGCTGGTCGGGGTATTCTGGTTTGGCATTCCGATGCTGGGCGTGGTGATCGCGGTTGCGATGGTTTTGAACCTGTTTATTGCGGGGTTGGCGGGGGTTGTGATCCCTGTCTGGCTGGAAAAACTGGGGATTGATCCAGCACTGGCGTCGGGTGCGTTTGTGACCACGGTGACGGATGTGGTTGGGTTTTTTGCCTTTCTGGGGCTGGCGGCGGTGATGTTATTATGAGCGATTTATCTGTGCTGAAAGACGTGGCGCGCAAGGCGGGATATGCGCGGCGCAAGGTGGCGCATGCGGCGGTGCATGGCGAGATCGCGGCGGCGCGGTTGCTGGAGTTTCTGGAACCGCATGCGGGGCAAACGATATCGGGCTATATGCCGATCCGGACCGAGATTGACCCGCTAGGCGTAATGGCAAAGATGGCGATGAGCGGGTTCGTGACTGTGCCGATTATCAAAGCGGCGGGGCTGCCGTTGAAATTTCGGGAGTGGGCACCGGATGTTGAAATGGTGGAGGGCCCGTTTGGGGCCAGGGTTCCGGCATCGGGCGCGTGGTTGGAGCCAGAGGTGTTGATTGTGCCGCTGATCGCGTTTGACCGGAGCGGTGGGCGGCTGGGGTATGGTGGCGGGTTTTATGACCGGACGCTCGAGATGTTGCGGG
>NZ_JBSMEZ010000118.1:0-32523 GCF_056498605.1 Profundibacter sp. | reverse complement strand
GCTTTGCTAAGGCCCTCAATTGCTATATTTTTCGTCCGATCAACCAGTGTCGCCAAGGCAAAACTACCATCCGGAAAATGACATCCCATCAGTAACCTTTGATAGCTGATTGGAACCATCTCCTCACCATCCTTATCCGGTAGTTGGGTATGGATATGATCCAGTCGCACAGTCTCGTGGTCACGCACCTCTTGAAACGGATGTAACAGCAGGTTTGCAAACCCTACCCCACCTGGCAAATGGGGGATTCCCTTGCCAACACTGCTGCGTGCCCAACGCCAACCTTGCCAATTTGCATAAGATGACTTGTCCCCGATCTCTACACAGACCCAGTCATCGTCAATCTGGCGATATATCACTAAATACGGCCTAATTAATGAGAAAGCAGGGCTTTCCAAATCGCCCCCCGCATCGGCCCAGCACTTGAAACCGGATTGCAACAAATGGGAACTATTGCTCCATAGATTACCGAGTGGATATTCCTGCAGGTAATAGGTGAATTTTGGATCATCCTCATAAACGATGTGTGACAGCCCGTTAATGTGGTCCGATTGGTTGTTCAACCACGCCTCGCCACGCGCCAACAGCTCTTCGGCCTCTGGTAACGACCGCCGCCCTGATTCGGTTAGCTGGTATTGGCGATCTTCAAGGGTAAACAAAGCCACCCCTTTGCTTTCCTCCAGCAACCGGATATGACGCCGAACCGTTTGGCGCGTACTGCCCAATTCCCTGACTGCTTTTGACAAATTTAACGTACGGGCAAGCATCGTAAAAGATCTTAGTAACTCAAACAGTATTGATTGATTTTGAGGCGCGACCATAAAAACTCCATTATTTCAACTAAATACACTCATTACCGAGTTTGTAAGCCGCATGGTATACAAATCATCCATTCATGTCCAATCTGAACACCATTCTAGATCACAAGTAACGGATTGATAGATATCTCAAATGCTGGATGCTCGCATAACGAGAAACATCACAAGGAAATCACATGCCCCATCCCGTAGATATTCACGTCGGCAAGCGCATCAAAGAAATCCGCACGGTTCGCGGTTTAACCCAATCGAATGTTGCCGATCATCTGGGCATTTCCTTTCAACAACTGCAAAAATACGAAACCGGTGCCAACCGCGTTTCGGCCAGCCGGATGTTCGAACTGTCAAAATTGCTGGACATAACGCCCGCGTTTTTCTTTGAGGGTCTTGAGGGGCAGAATTACGAGACCATGCCACCAATGGATATGGAAACCGCCCGTATCGCGTCAGCCCTGTCCCGCATCAAGAACAAGAAACTGAAGAACCGGATCAATACACTGATCAGTGAAATTGTGCGCTCCTCCTCTACTGGTGATGAGGCCAGCACGGCCGCGTAATCGGCACAATATCCCGGTTACTTTGAGCCAAACAGCCGTGCGGCATCGGACGCGCTATAGCGTCCCAGCCGCACGTCTTCCTCGATTAACGCGAGGTCCCGTTTTGCGGGATCGCCGTAACCACCACCACCCGGTGTGCGCACCAGAACACGATCACCGGGCGTTAGCGCGATGTCTTGTTCCTTGGACAAATGCTCCGGCACATGGCGCTCGCCGCCCTGCCACACTTCGACTTCATTCACCGCACCGTCCGCGCCGCCCTTCGCACCTTGCGGCCCGACTCGCCCGTGATCCATCACAAAACTGGCCTTGGCGTCGCCTCGCAGCAGTTCCATTTCGTATTCCAATCCGAATCCGCCGCGATACTGCCCCGCCCCGCCTGACCCTTCGCGCAGGGCATAACGGTGGTAAAGCACAGGGAACATCTGCTCCATAATCTCGATCGGCGGCGCTTTGGAGATACCGATGGTCGAGCAACCGTTGGTCAACCCGTCATGGCGCGCATTACCGCCATAGCCGCCGCCCGACAGTTGGTACATCACAAAATTTCGGTCGCGTTCAGGGTCATACCCGCCCAGCGCAAAGTTGCCCGATGTGCCCGCAGGGGCCGCCGTAACGCGGTCTGGCAGCACCTCGACCAGCGCGGCAAACACCGCTTCGGCAATCCGCTGGCTAACTTCGGCAGCACAGCCCGACACGGGGCGCGGATATTGGGCGTCAAGGAACGTGCCCGTGGGCCGGATCACATTCAGCGGCTCGAACGCGCCAGCACTGATCGGCACCTCGGGAAATATGTGGCGCATGGCGAGGTAGACAGATGATAACGTGGTCGCCAGAACCGAATTCATCGGGCCAATGCAGGGTGGGCTGGAGCCAGCGAAGTCAAAGGTCATTGCGTCACCCGCCTTGGTGATTGTCAGATCAATCACCAAAGGCTCATTCACCACCCCGTCGCTGTCTACATAGGCTTTGGATGTATAATCCCCGTCCGGAATTTCCGCGATGTGCTTTCGCATCTGGCCCGCAGCCCGCCCGCGTAATTCCTCAATCGCGGCCTGCACGGTATCATCGCCATAACGGTCCAGCAGCTCGTTCAGTCGAACCTCGCCCACTTTCAGCGCCGCCGCTTGGGCCTGAACGTCACCGATCCGCTGATCCGCCACGCGGATGTTGGAACAAATGATCGCGTATATCTCTTGGTCCAGCACCCCCTGTTTGAACAGGCGCACAGGGGGTAGGCGCAGGCCTTCTTGTTCGACCGAAGTGGCCGAGGCGGAAAACCCGCCAGGGACCGAACCGCCCGTGTCGGGCCAATGCCCCGTGTTCGAGAGCCAGCAGAAAATTTCGCCATTCCGGTAATAGGGGCGCGCGAAACGCACATCCATCAGATGGGTGCCGCCCAGATACGGGTCATTAACGATGTAGATGTCATCGGGCTGCGGCGCGGCGACTTTGCCATCGGCAATCATCTCGATCAGCACACGGGTGGAATATTGCATGGTGCCGACGAACACAGGCAGGCCGCCCGCCCCTTGGGCTATCAGCGCACCGTCAACCGCGCTGTAAATCCCGTCGGAACGGTCATTGGCCTCGGCGATCACGGGGGAAAAGGCTGCACGGGAAAACGACAGGTCCATTTCATCGCAAACCTGTTGCAGGCCCGCCTGAATGACGCCAAGGGTGATCGGATCAAGCGTCATGACGCACCTCCTATGGTGATGATGATATTGCCCTCGGGATCACCTTTGGCTAAATCGTTTGGCTCGATCACAGTTGTCGTGTCCATCTGTTCAATGACCGCAGGGCCAGTGATCTGGGCGTCGATTGGCAAGTGATCGCGCCAGTAAATCGGGGTATCATGCCACACTCCGTCAAACATCACGCGGCGGGATGCGGTTTGGGCCTCGGCCACAACCGTGCGGCGTCCGGCAGGATCAACCAACAGCGACAGGTCCAGCGGCGGTCGTGCGCCAATCACCGAGGTGTTCACATTCACCAGATTGGCAGAAATCTCATCCAGCTGCACATGAAAGCGCTCAAAATAGACCTGCTCGAACCGCGTTTGCAATTCCTCCACCGTTGGCGTGGCACTGTCCAGATCAACCCGCAGTAAATGCGTCTGCCCGATGAACTGCATATCGACGCTGTAAAGGTGCCTGATCCCCGTCAGCATAATCTTTTCTTTGTTGATCAATGCTTCACCGTGGGCAACCTGTTCGGCAAATATCGCGTGGATATCACCCGCATCCAACACCCCCAATGGCCGGTTCACCGTGCGCACATAATCATGCCGAAGATCCGCCACCACACAGCCCAGCGCATTGGTAATTCCGGGCCGAGCGGGCACCAGAACCTGCGGCACGCCCAGCTCGCGGGCCAAGGCACAGGCGTGTAACGGCCCCGCCCCGCCAAAGGCAAACAAGGCGTAATCGCGCGGATCCACCCCCAGTGAAATCGACACCATCCGGATTGCGCCTGCCATATGAGTATTGGCCACGCGGATCACCGCCTCAGCGGCTTGCAAGGTGCTGATACCCAACGGTTTGGCCAATTTCTCCATCCCTGCCTCAATTCTCGCCATCAAATCGTCAGCAGCCCCGTCACGCAGGCCCATCCGGCCCAACAGCAGGTTGGCATCGGTGATCGTCGGCGCCACCCCGCCCTTGTCATAACAAATCGGCCCCGGTGTGGCCCCGGCGCTCTCTGGCCCGACTTCAAGCAACCCCGCAGCATTCACATGCGCGATTGATCCGCCGCCAGCCCCAACCGTGCGCACATCGACCATCGGCACATGGATCGGCATGGCGTATTCAATTTCAATCTCGTTTGACACCGCAGGTTGGGCATTTTTGATCAACGCAACATCCGTAGAGGTGCCGCCCATGTCATAGGTCAACAGATTGCACATCCCCGCCCGCGCACCGGTATAGGCCGCCGCCATCACGCCGGACGCGGGGCCGGACATCACGGTTTTTGCAGCCTCGCGTGCGACCATACTGGCGGAAACCATGCCGCCATTGCCGTTCATCACCAGCACGTCATGCTGATAGCCCTTGTCGGCCAACTCAGACGCCAACCGATCCACGTAGCGTTGCAACAACGGCTGCACCGAGGCATTTACCGCCGCCGTCACACCCCGCTCATATTCGCGGTTTTCCGACAGCAGGGCGTGGCCCATGGTGATGTAGTCGTTCGGCCAGATTTCGGCCACCAAACGCGCCGCTTCCAGTTCATGAACAGGGTTGGCATAGGCATGCAGGAAATGAATGACAACAGACTCGCAGCCCGCCGCAAGCAACGCCTGCGCCGCCGCCTGAACCGCCCCGCTATCCAGCGCCACATTCACTGATCCGTCCGCCAACATCCGCTCGGGCACCTCAAGCCGCAGATCACGCGGGATAATCGGGGTGAACTCGCCAAACATACCATAGGCTTGCGGGCGGGTGCGCCGCCCCAATTCCAGCACATCGCGAAAACCACGCGTGGTGATCAGACCGGTTTTGCACAGTTTACGCTCCAGCACCGCGTTGGTCGTTGTCGTCGTGCCATGCACGATCAGGTCCACATCCGGCAGATTGGCGTCAACCGTCTCCAAAGCATTCAACACACCAAACGCTTGATTGTCCAAGGTGCTGGGAACTTTGGACAGACGCACCTGCCCGCCCGTAGACAACAACACAAGATCGGTGAATGTGCCGCCCACATCCACGCCTACAATCCCGCCCCGTGCCTGATCTTTCATCTGTAAATTCCTTGACAGGTTTTAATTTAATCATTTGTATACAAACTAGTTTGCATCGGTCCATGATTATTTACCAGTGGACATTTATCACCATGCAATCAATTCTAAAGGCGATAGAAGGCCGATCATACGGCCCGTCAGAACAACACATTAGGGAGACAAAACATGGTTAACAAAACATTACCAACCCGCCGTAAAATCCTGACGGGTATGGCCGCAGTCGGGGCAGCAACCGCCCTGCCGGACGTAACAAGGTTTGCCCAAGCGGGTTCACACCGCGCACCACTCAAACGCGGTTTTCAGGTGCACCGCACCGGCATCGGTGCCGCCTACGGGCGCTGGTACGAGCGCACTACAAACGCCGCTACGAAGGTGATCAATGACGCTGGCGGCATTAACGGACGACCCGTTGAAATCGTGGCCGAGGATGACGGGACCGATCCAAAGCGCGGTGCCGAGGTGTTGGAAAAATTCGCCAACCAGCACGGTTGCGATATCGCCTATGGCACGCTGTTTTCCCACGTCGTCATTGGCTCGGCCCCCCGCGCCGCAGAACTGAAACTGCCTTATTTTGTGGTCTCGGAAGGGCACCATGTGGCATCCGGCATGTTGAACCGCTACACACTGCAGCCGGGCATTACCGACGTAAAAAGCCAAGTTCAGGCAATGGCGCCGTGGGTGGCCAGCAATCTGGGTAAAAAGATCACCATGATCTTCCCCGACTTTGCATTCGGCCATAACCATCGTGATTTCTTTAGCGAAGCGATTGAAAAACAGGGCGGCGAAGTGGTGGCCAAAATCGCCATCCCACCAACCGAGACCTCCTTTACCAAATACTTCCCGAAAATCCCGCGCGAAACCGAGGTGATCTATCACGTCATGGTCGGCCCATCAGTTTTGACATTCGTCAAGGAACTGGGCGAGTTTTTTGGACCCAGCGCACCGGAAATATTCGGCTTTGTGGATTCGCTCGAGGCGGTCGATTTCGCCACGCCGGGTCTGGAATTTCTGGAAGGCACCCATTTCTGGGAAGGCATGCCACGCTATGTGCAACCGAACCAGACCGAGTATGACAAATTCTACCGCGCCGCCGTCGGCGTCGATGAAAACGGTGCCTCGGTCGATGATCCGAAAGATGTGTCGACCTACGCCCATATGTTCGGCTGCTGGGAGACCCTGTTCACCATCAAGGACGGGATGGAGGCCGCAGGTTACAAAGGCGTTGGGGATCGCACCAAACTGATCGAGGCCGTCGAAGCGATCACCGACATGCCGGAAAGCAACGAGCACCCACAAGGGGCCAAGCTGTTTAATGGCAAAACCCATCAGGTGTTCGGGCCACAGTATATTTCCAAAGTCGAAGGCGGAAAACTGATGGTGAAACACACCACATCGCTGGAAGACGGGTTTTATCCGGACGAGGTGGATTACACCACGCAATCGTTCTAGCACACACTCCTCTCCCGCAAGCGGGGGAGGGAACACAATTCCCCGATATAAAAGAGCAGTTCACAACACATGGAATTTGGCCCCCACCTTATGCTTGCCATGCTCGAAGGTCTGGTGCAGGCGTCCGTGCTGACGCTAACAGCCCTTGGCCTGTCACTGGTGTTTGGCGTGATGCGCGTGGTCAACGTGGCGCATGGCGAATTCTTTATGCTGGGCGCAGTGCTGGCGTGGTGGATCACCAGCATGTTGGGCGGACCTGCCGCTGTTGGGTTCATCGCCGCGCTGATCATTGCGCCGCTGTTGGTCGGGTTGTTGGCGGGGGCTGCCGATTGGTTGATCTTGCGGCGGGTCGACTATGACCCGGAACGCACCATCGTCGCCACCATCGGGCTGTTATACATCATCCAGCAAGTCACCCTGATGACCTATGGCCCTGATGCCCACCCCGTCGCGCCGCCCTTCAACACCCGTCTGGCGCTGCCGTGGTTTGAGTGGGGTGACAAAGGGTTCCAGATGTATTGGCCGTGGGGTCTCAGCACCACCAGTTACAAGCTGTTCGTCATTATGGCGGCCATCGTCACCCTGATCGGGGTTTGGCTGCTGATGGCGAAAACCAAAATCGGCCTAATCCTGCGGGCCACCCAACTGGACAGCGAAATCGCACAAGCGTTCGGCATTCCGGTCGAACGGATTTACGCGCTGGTGTTCGGCATGGGGGCCGCATTGGCCGCCCTTGGCGCGGTGTTGGTCGTGCCGATCCAGCAAGCGCACTACCTAATGGGCGCGGACCCGCTACTTCTGTCGTTCATCGTGGTGATCATCGGCGGGCTTGGCTCGTTGCGCGGCACCGTGGTCGCGGCCGTTCTGATCGGCATGAGCGACGGGATCATATCGGTGTTCTTCACCCCGACGCTGGCGAAAATGCTGGCAACATTGCTGGTGGCGATGGTGTTGGTGTACCGACCCCAAGGGTTATTCGGAGCCAAAGCCGCATGAAAAAATCACTGCCTCTGCACCTTGGCCTGATCGCACTTCTGATTGCATTACAGTTCATCCTGCCCGTCTATCACCACGGCGTTCTGGCCCGCGTGATGGTGATGGCCACTTACGCGATGGGCTATAATATCATGTTCGGCTACACAGGATTGCTGAGCCTTGGGCACGCCATGTTTTTTGCCGCCGGTATGTATGGCATGGGACTGTCGGTGACGCAGTTGAACATGTCGATCGGGCCTGCGTTCGGCATGGGCATCCTCGCCTCGGTGCTGTTTTCACTGCTCGTCGGCCTGCTGGCCCTGCGCACTATTGGCGTGGCGTTCATGATCGTCACTTTGATGTTCTCGCAAACCATCTTCCTGACCATCCTGTATTTTGGCAGCGTCACCCGCGGGGACGAAGGTTTCGTGATCCAGCAATCCGCACGACAGATCGCGGGGCTGGATCTATCCGACCCAACCATACGCTATTTCGCGGCGCTGGCCCTGTTCGCCGTAGTGTTGCTTGGCATCCTGTGGCTGGTGCGTGCCCCCACGGGCCGCGTGTTGATCGCCATCCGCGAAAACGAAGAACGCGCCAAAATGCTGGGCTATGACACATGGCGTCACAAGCTGGCCGCGGTGGTTATGTCCGGCACAGTTTCAGGTGCTGCGGGCGCGGCATACGGGGTTTTGTTCGGCTATGTCGGGGCCAGCTTTGCCCAGGTGCCATATTCGATCTTTCCGCTGTTGTGGGTGCTTTTGGGCGGGGCCGGAACCGTGATCGGGCCATTCATCGGCACCCTGTTCATGTTCTACCTGATTGATCTGTCCAGTGCCGTGACGGACGCTTACATGCTGGTTGTCGGCGTGGTGCTGGTGTTATTAACCATGTTTGCCCGCAACGGGCTGATGGGAATCGTGCGGGAAAGGTGGGCAAAATGGCTTCCGTAAACCTGCTGTCGACCCGTGGCCTTAGCCGCAACTTTGGCGGGCTACAGGCCGTGCATAATGTGGATTTCGATCTGCCCCAAGGCGAAATCCGTGCGCTGATCGGCCCGAATGGGGCTGGCAAAACCACCTTCGTTTCGATGCTGTGTGGTCGCATCCCCGCAAGCAGTGGAACCGTTACGTTTCAGGGGCAGGACGTCACCACCCTGCCCGCCCATAAGCGCATCTCGCTGGGGATGGCCTATACATTCCAGATCACCTCGATCTTTGGCAATCTGACGGTGTTTGAAAACGTTGCACTGGCGGTGCAGCACCGCTTGGGTCGCGCCACGAAGCAGTTGCAAACCGAGGTTACCACCGCCCTGACCCGCGTCGGGCTGGACCGTCGCGCTGATCAGGTGGCGGGTGATCTGGCCTACGGGCATCAACGCCTGCTGGAAATCGCCATGGGACTGGGTCAGGAACCGAAACTGTTGATACTGGATGAACCAACGCAAGGGTTGTCGGACGGCGAAATCACCGAGTTCATCCAGTTGATCCGCGAGGTATCCGCCACAACTACCGTGCTGTTGATTGAACATAACATCAACGTGGTAATGGCTTTGGCTGACCAAATCACCGTGCTGAATTTCGGCGAAATCATCGCCGAGGGCACGCCAGACGAAATCCACGCCAACCCAGCGGTTCAAGCCGCCTATCTGGGGGGTTGATGCTGAAACTGACCGACATCAATGCCGGATATGGCAAGGTTCAGGTGCTGCGTGATCTATCCCTAGAGGTGCGAGCCGGCGAAATCCTGTGCCTATTGGGGCGCAACGGGGCGGGCAAATCAACCGCGATGAAAATCATCATGGGGCTGGTGCCGATCACGTCTGGGTCAATGCAACTGGAAGCGTATGAAATCAGCGGGCTACCCGCCCATCTCATTCCCAGACTGGGGATCGGATACATACCGCAAGGGCGGCGGTTGTTTTCGGAAATGACCGTCGGGGAAAACCTGCAAATCGGGATGATGACACGCGGCAAAGGTGCCGATGTCCGCGACCAAGTGCTGGAGATGTTCCCGCGCCTTCGCGAACGGCTGCATCAACGCGCCGAGACATTGTCTGGCGGCGAACAACAGATGCTGGCCACCGCACGCGCATTATGTCTGGAACCAAAGGTGTTGTTGCTGGACGAACCAACGGAAGGGTTGCAGCCCTCAATGATATCGTTGATCCGTGATGTCGTGATGACATTGAAAGAAAAAGGCGTCGCTATCATTCTGGTCGAACAACGGGTGGAGGCAGTGCTGGAAGTGGCCGACAGGATTGTATTTGTCGAAAACGGGCGCAGTGCGCTGACAGTCACGCCTGCGGAGTTGAAGGCGGATAGCAGTTTGCTACATCGCTTTGTCGGCGTTTGAAATCAGGTCAGTTTGCGCAGCAGATGCAGGAACATGGCCTGTTCACTATCGGTCAGGGGTTTCAGCGTTTCATCACTGATATTCTGCGCAGTCCCAATCAGGCCCCCCAACAAATCCCGCCCCCCTGATGTAAGCGATACAATCGTGCGACGCCGATCTGTTTTGTCATTTTCCGTCTGCACCAACCCGTGTTTCTTTAACCGGTCCACAACCCCTTTGATCGTCGCCGCATCCATCGCCGTTAACCGCCCCAAGGTGTTCTGCGACAACGCTCCGGCCTCGGTCAGTTTGGCCAATGTTGCAAATTGCATCGGGGTCAGTTCCGATATGGCCTGCCCGTAGATTGACAAATGCCGCTGTGATGCGCGGCGCAGCAAATGCCCGACCTGATCGTCTAGACGATACGGTGCGCCGACTTTGTCGTTGCCAGCATCAGGGTGGGTCTGTTTTGGTTTCATCAGGCCTGAAACTGGCGCAAAATCATTTGACAGTAAAGCGAATTGCCCGCAAAATCCGTTTGTATACCAATGAATTCTCACCCCCGAACCAAGAGGCGCAATGGCGTATCACCGGCCCACAGACCTAAATGAAGCGTTTGATGTTCTCGCGCAATCCGGCGCACGGATACTTGCGGGCGGGACCGATGTTTTTCCAGCTGAAACGGGGCGGGAGTTGCGTGGCGAGGTGCTCGACATAACGGCGATTGCCGCATTGCGCGGCATTTCCCAAACCAAGGACGGCTGGCGGATCGGCGCAACAGCAACATGGTCTGATGTGGTTAACGCGACCTTGCCACCAGCCTTCAACGCCTTGCAACAGGCCGCCCGCGAGGTGGGATCGCTGCAAATCCAGAACAGCGGCACAGTGGCAGGCAACCTGTGTAACGCATCCCCCGCCGCAGACGGTGTGCCGCCCCTTTTGGTGCTGGATGCAATGGTCGAAATTGGATCGGGGCGCGGCCAACGGCACATGCCCCTGTCCGAATTCATTAAGGGCGTGCGCAACACGGCTTTGAAGGCGGGCGAAATCGTCACCGCCATCCATGTGCCACAATCCACGATTGGCGGGGCATCGGCGTTCCAGAAGCTGGGGGCGCGCAAATATCTGGTGATTTCGATCTGTATGGTCGCGGCAAGGATCAAAGTGGTGAACGGAGTGATCAGCAATTCGGCGATCAGTGTCGGAGCCTGCGGCCCTGTGGCGTCCCGCCTCACAAACTTGGAAACCGCGCTGATCGGTGCCAGCATCGCTGACCCAATAGCATGGCGCGACACAATCGAATACCAAATCGCAACCGCTCTGACCCCGATTGACGACATCCGTGCCGACGCCCGTTACCGCATCACGGCCGCATCTGAACTGGTCAGCAATACTATCAACGACGCAATTCAGGCGGGCACGGCATGACAACAACCCTACTGGTCAACGGTGCTCCGCATAAGATCACCGCCCCCCCCGCCCGCCGCCTTAGCGAAGCTTTGCGCGAGGATTTGAACCTGCGCGGCACCAAGGTGGGCTGTGACGCAGGCGATTGCGGGGCGTGTACTGTGTTGCTGGATGGCGCACCGGTTTGCGCCTGCCTGACCACGGTGGCACAAGTTGCAGGCCGGATGGTGATAACGGTTGAGGGCTTGCCCAATGAGGGGTTCGCGAACCTGCAAGCCGCGTTCCTGCATTACGGGGCCGCCCAATGCGGCATCTGCACACCCGGCATGTTGGTCAGCGCCGCCGCGTTGCTGGACAATCACCCGCACCCGACTCTGCAACAGGTCGAGGATGCATTGGGCGGGGTGCTGTGCCGCTGCACTGGGTATACCAAGATCATTCAGGCGGTGATGAATGCGAATAACCCACTGCCCAATATGGCAACCCCCGACGCAGGCAATGCCGTCGGCAGCCCCGTTGTCCGGCTGGATGGGCAACCCAAAGTAGACGGAACCGAAGCCTTTGGCGCGGACCATGTTCCGCTTGATACCCTCACCGTTCACGCCATCCGCTCGCCGCATCACCGTGCAGATTTCACCATCGGGAACACGGACAAATGGGTTCGCAACACCTCCGGCATTTCGCTGGTTCTGACCGCTACCGATATCCCCGGCGAAAACCGGTTTGGCGTGATCCCGCCCTTTGCAGACCAACCCGCACTGGCCCAAAACCACACCCGTTTTCGCGGCGAGGCGGTGGCACTGATTGTGGGCGAAACGGATGCTATCGACGCTTGCGACCTGTCCACATTTCCGATCACATGGCAGCCGCAAGCCGAATTGCTGGACACTGATAGCGCCAAACAACCCGACGCCCCGCAACTGCATGACGGGCGCGACGGCAACCTTTTGATACAGGGCCTTGTGCGTCACCATGATGCGGAAAATGCCTTCATGGCATCAACCCACACCGCCGAAACCTCAATCAAAACCGCCTATGTCGAGCACGCCTATATCGAACCCGAAGCGGGCGTTGCGTGGATGGACGGTGACACCCTGAACATCCGCGCCTGTACCCAAGCCCCCGTGATGGATCAAGAGGGCGTGGCCAAAATCCTTGCCCTGCAAATGAACCGCGTGCGCATCATTCCGTCGGCCACAGGCGGCGGCTTTGGCTCCAAACTTGACGTATCCTTGCAGCCGTTGATCGGCCTTGCCACACTGAAAACAGGCAAGCCTTGCCGGATAACCTATTCGCGCAATGAATCCATGTCCTCGACCACCAAACGCCACCCTGCCAAAATGGCCGCCCGCATAGGGTGTGACGCGGACGGCAGACTGACCGCGATGCATTTTGACGGCGATTTCAACACCGGTGCCTATGCCTCGTGGGGTCCAACCGTGGCCAACCGCGTGCCGGTGCATGCCTCTGGCCCCTACAAAATGCCCGCCTATTTCGCCCAAGCCAGCGCCATTCACACCAACGGCCCGCCGTCGGGTGCATTTCGCGGATTTGGCGTGCCGCAAGCCGCGGTCATTCAGGAAATCCTGTTTGATGATTTGGCAATGATGACTGGTGTGGACCGTTTGAAATTCCGCCAGAAAAACGCGCTGCGCGACGGGGACAAGACGCAAACCGGACAGATACTAAGCGCGGTTGGCATTGGCCAATGCCTTAAGGCGCTTGAAACGCCGTGGCAGTCAGCACTTGCACAAAATACAGAATGGAACGCCCGCCACAGTGACACAAAACGCGGCGTGGGCGTGGCCAGCTGTTGGTATGGTTGCGGCAACACATCCCTGCCCAACCCATCAACTATTCTGGCGGGCATCACGCCGGATGGGCGGCTGGTTTTGCATCAAGGCGCAACTGATATCGGCCAAGGGTCCAACACCGTGATTGCACAAATCTTTGCCGATGCTTTGGGCCTGCCGTTGTCGCAAGTCACCCTGATTGGTCCGGATACCGGCCTCACACCGGACGCCGGGAAAACCTCGGCCTCGCGCCAAACCTATGTCACTGGCAAAGCCGCCGAACAGACAGGCCGGCAGTTACGCACCGCTATCCTGCAACGCCTGAACGCGGCGGATGATACGGCGCTTCACCTTGGCGATGGCACGCTTTCCAGCGCCTCTTTGCGTCTTGATCTGGCCAGCCTAACGCCGGATGAAAACGGCTATGTCCTCAGCGCGATTTCCACTTACGATCCGCCCACATCCCCGTTGGATGAAAACGGCCAAGGCACGCCTTATGCGGTTTATGGCTATGGTGCGCAGATGGCCGAAGTCGAGGTCGACATGCGCCTTGGCACCGTCAAAGTGCGCCATATTCACGCCGCGCATGATCTGGGGCGGGTGATCAATCCGGTGCTTGCCACGGGCCAAATCGAGGGCGGCATTGCCCAAGGGCTGGGCATGGCTTTGATGGAAGAATACATTCCGGGGCGCACCGAAAATCTGCACGATTATCTGATCCCCACCATCGGCGACATGCCGCAAATCACCTCGATCCTGATCGAAAATCCCGATCCGCACGGACCGTTCGGGGCCAAGGGGCTGGGCGAGCCTGTGCTGATCCCCACCGCCCCCGCCATTCTGAACGCGATCCGTGACGCATCCGGCGCACGCATCACCCGTTTGCCAGCGCTGCCTTACCGCGTTCTGAACGCCATCATCGAGGCACAGAAATGACCGATGCCTCTGTAAATGCCTCTGTTAATGCCTCTGTAAAAATCCGCTGCGATGCCTGCCCCGTGATGTGTTACGTCGCCGAGGGTCGGCTTGGCGCATGTGACCGCTACGCTAACGAGGGCGGCAAAATCATCCGCTGTGATCCGCTGACAATCCTTGACCATCGCATTACAGCGGGCGACGAGGTGAAACCGTTTCTGGGTGCGGATTGGCAAGATGATCTGGCCGATGATAGTCAGAAATTCGTCACCGCCATCGGATCCGGCACCACCTACCCCGACTATAAACCGGCGCCCTTTATCGTCAGCCAACAGATCGATGGCGCGGATATGATCACCGTGGTGACCGAGGCAATATTTTCCTACTGCGGTGTCAAAGTGAAGATCGACACCGACCGCCATCTAGGGGCCGAGGCTGCAATCGTGCGGGCAAATGGCGAAGCGATCGGCCATGTGATGACCAGCGAATATGGCTCGCAAATGTTGTCACTCGGCGGGGTGGATCACCTGACTGGCGGCACCAAAGCCGAGGGCCGCGTGACCTGCGATGCCCTGCTGAAACTGTGCAATCGCGCGGCGGTTGAGTTGACCATCGACGGTGGTTCAACCGTCATCGTTCAGGCAGGCCATGCGCCCATCGTTGATGGCAACCGCGAGGCAAGGATGCGGGTCGGATGTGGGTCCGCCACCATCGGGATGTTTGCATCGCAATGGCGCGGATTGGTCGACGAGGTGGTGGTGGTGGATGACCACATCACCGGCGTTGTGTCGGAACATCAGGCGGGCAAGGTGCTGGGCTGGCAAAGCACCGGCATTAAAATCAAGGGCCGGCGCTCAACTCCTGGCCGCTATTTTCAGGTGGCTGACCCTGGTCTTGGCTGGGGTGGCACCAACATTGAAAACCCATTGGATATTCTGGGGCCGTGGAATGGCAAGAAAGGCGCCAAGGCGGGTTTGCGTATGATGATGGTTTCCACCACGGGCGAGCAGTTCGGTTATTACGTGCTGGACGAGGCGCTGGAGCCGGTGGAGCAACCGCTGCCCGATGAGATGAAACGCTCGGTCCAGTTGATCGACGAGAATTGCGAGCCTGCGCTCTGCACAGTGCTGTTCATGGGGGGGGCGGGGGGCAGCTTGCGCTCCGGCGTTACCCAAAATCCGATCCGTCTGACCCAATCCGTCAGCGCCAACGCAACGCAACTGACCTGTGGCGGGGCGCAAACCTATATTTGGCCGGGCGGTGGTATCACCATGATGGTAGATGTGCTGACCCTGCCGGAAAATTCGTTCGGCTACGTTCCTACACCTGCGCTGGTCGCCCCGCTGGAATTCACCATGTCCCGCGACGAATACGGCCGTCTTGGCGGCCACACCGAAAGCATCCGTAGTGCCACCAACATTCTGGACAAGGGCGGCGAATATGGCGACGGTAACCGCGCCATCGCCCCTGAAACTGACCTGCCGTGGAGGAAGCGCTAGATGTCACAGGCCAGCCTTTTGCCCGATGGCCGTCTGCACCTGAACCACGGGCCGATTGACCTGATTATTCAGGCATGGGGGCCGGATCAACGGGCCGCGTTTAATCAGGCCACCGCCCGTTTCCAAACCGTGCTGGACGAACTGGCGAGCGAACTGCCATTGTTGCGCATCGCTACGCCAATCCAGCCCACAGGTAAAATCGCCCGCAAAATGGCCTGTGCCATCGCCCACCACACAGACACCTTCGTCACCCCGATGGCCGCCGTTGCGGGGGCCGTGGCCGATGAGGTTTGCCATGCCATGTGTCACGGTCTGACGCTGGACAAGGCTTACGTGAACAACGGCGGCGACATTGCCATTCACCTGACGCCCCCCCACCACCTGACCTGCGCCATCCACGCGGGCAGTGACGCAGGCCGCGTCACCCTTACCGCCGATCAACCCGTGCGTGGCCTGGCCACTTCGGGCTGGCACGGGCGCAGCCATTCGTTCGGCATTGCGGACGCCGTCACCGTCATCGCCCGCACTTCTGCCGCCGCCGATGTTGCCGCCACCCTGATTGCCAATGCTGTCAATCTGCCCGACCATCCCGCCATCACCCGCCAACCCGCCAACACGTTGAGCCCCGACAGTGACCTCGGCCCACGTCGCGTCACCACCGCTGTTGGCCCATTGAGCGACACCGAAGTGACCAGCGCCCTTACTGCCGGACAAACCCTTGCCAACAACATGATCCACACCGGAAAAATTACCGCCGCCGCCTTGTTCTTGCGCGGCCAGAATTGCTATGCAGGCGACACCCTCGCCCCCACAGGAGACAGAAATGCTCGACTTCAAACTGCGTAAGACCATGATATTCATCGAGGAAATCCAGCATGACGGTGGCCCCGTAGCCCAAACCCCGCGTGTCCGCGCCGCCATCATCGCACTGGTCAACAACCCATTTGCCGGAAAATACGTCGAGGATATTCAGCCCGCGATGGAAGCCCTAAAACCGCTGGGCCTGATGATGACTGACAAATTGATTGAGGCGCTTGGCGGTAAAGACGGCATCGACGCATACGGTAAATCGGCCCTTGTCGGCGAGGCAGGCGAGCTGGAGCACGCCGCCCTTTGGCACGTCCCCGGCGGGTATGTGATGCGCGAACGTCTGGGCGAAGCCCGCGCCATTGTGCCGTCGAGCAAAAAGGTCGGCGGGGTCGGCACAGCCGTCGATATCCCCATCGCCCACATCAACGCCGCCTACGTGCGCGGGCACTTTGATGCGATGGAAGTCCGTGTGCCGGACGGCCCCAAAGCCAATGAAATCATGTTCGCACTGGCAATGGCCAAGGGGCCACGTATCCACTCGCGTCTGGGCGGGTTGGAGTTGCAGGATGTGGTTGGCAAAGATGGGCTGAGATAGGCCTGTTGTGACTCCCTTCACAATTGGCTAAGCTCGATTCTGGACGCGCGACGACACCGTGGACAACTGAAATCGAATAGGGAGATATTCATGACATTTTCACTCAAAGGCATCAAAGCAGCCGCCCTTGGCGCAGCTATTGTTGTCGGCTTTGGCATTTCCGCCTCCGCCCAAGACCTTAAGTTTTTCACCATCGGCACTGGCGGCACCGCCTATACATACTACCCCGTTGGTGGTGTGATCGCCAATGCGATTTCCAAACCACCAGGGTCGCGCGAATGCGATGCCGGCGGTAGCTGTGGCGTTGAAGGTCTGATTGCATCAGCCGTTTCATCGCGTGGTTCCGTTGATAACGTAAACGCCATCATTTCTGGCCTGCGCAACTCTGGTTTTGCGCAATCCGATGTTGCCTACTGGGCCTACACCGGCACAGGCACAATGGAAGGCAAGCCACCCGCGACAGACCTGCGCACGATTGCGGCCCTGTTTGAAGAGCACATCCATCTGGTTGCGCTGGCCGACAGCGGCATCAACTCGGTTGCCGATCTGAAAGGCAAGCGCGTGTCACTGGACGAGCCGGGGTCTGGCACATATGTTGACGCCAACATGATCCTTGAGGCCAGCGGTCTAACATCAGACGATGTAACCGCCGAAGCCCTTAAAGGTGGTGCTGCATCTGAAGCGCTGCGCAACGGTAAAATCGACGCGTTCTTTGTTGTGGCGGGTTACCCGACTGGTTCGCTGGTTGAACTGGCCTCCGCTGCCGACATCAAACTAGTCCCAATCGATGGCGCTGCCGCTGCGGCCCTGACCGATAAATACGGTTTCTTTGCTGCCAGCGACATTCCAGAGGGCACCTATGAAGGCGTAGCCGCAACCACAACCGTGGCTGTTGGTGCACAATGGTTCACCAGCGCCAAGGAAGACGAAGAACTGATCTACCAGATCACCAAAGCACTGTGGAACGAACAGTCCCGCAAACTGCTGGACGTAGGCCACGCCAAAGGCAAAACCATCACGATGGAATCTGCCCTGAACGGCATCGGTGTTCCGCTGCACGCTGGCGCCGAACGTTTCTACAAAGAAGCCGGCCTGATCAAATAAGCCTGCTTTAATCAAAACACCTGCCCGGGCGCATCACTGTGCCCGGGCTTTTTACATACGACCGGAGCCGACCAATGCCGACAGACAATACCCCTGAATTAACGCCCGAACAACTGGCTGAAATCGAGCGGAATTTTGACCCGGAAATGGCATTTCGGCAGACAGGAAAGACCTTAAGCATCATCATCTCGACCGCATTGGTGGCGATGTCTGTCTATCATTTCTATGCGTCGGGATTTGGCCTGATCCGCGAACTATTGCACCGTGGCATCCACCTGTCTTTCGTCCTTGGGTTGGTTTTCCTGCTGTTTTCATGGCGCAAATCCGAACCCGGAGCGGTGGTAAAGCCTGCTTGGTATAGGTTCAGCGGCGTGTCGATCCTTGACATTATTTTCTCGACCCTTGCTGTTGGTGCATCCCTGTATCTGCCGTTGCTGCCGCCGGAAATCGTGTCTGAGCGGGTCGGCAACCCGTCGCAAAGCGACGTGATGATGGGCACCGTCCTGTTGGTTTTGGTGCTCGAGGCCGCGCGGCGTTCCATCGGGCCGACCCTGCCGATCATCGCCATGATTTTTATCGCCTTTGCCATCTTTGGCCCCTATGCGCCCGGCGCGTTGAAACACGGAGGCACCAGTTGGCTGGGGCTGATCAACCACTTGTATATGACCAATCAAGGCATCTACGGCATCGCCATCGGTGTTATGGCGCAATATGTGTTCCTGTTCATCCTGTTTGGCGTTCTGGCCACACGGATCGGACTGGGGCAGTTGTTCATTGATCTGGCTATGGTCATTGCGGGGCGTTATTCCGGCGGGCCTGCCAAGGTTGCGATTTTCTCGTCCGCCTTCATGGGCACAATTTCGGGTTCTTCCATCGCCAATACTGTGACAACCGGTGCACTAACCATTCCAGCGATGAAAAAGGTCGGCTACCCTGCGCATTTCGCTGGTGCGGTCGAGGCGACGTCTTCCACTGGCGGCCAAATCACCCCGCCGATCCTGGGGGCGGCGGCGTTTATCATGGTAGAATACCTCGAAATTCCGCTGCGCGATGTGCTGGCAGCGGCATTGTTCCCCGCCTTGCTGCATTATTTCGGCATTTTCATCATGGTGCATCTTGAGGCCAAGAAACTGGGCCTACGCGGACTAAAGGCCGAAGAACTGCCTAAAATGGGGATCGTATTACGCCAGCACTGGCTGTCGGTCATCCCACTGGGTATTTTGGTCTATCTAATTCTGTCCGGCCGCACCCCCGATTTTGCTGCTGTTTACGGTATCATTGCTTGTGTGGTGGTCGGCTTCTTGAACCCTACGAACCGTTTGACGGTTACGGACCTGTGGAATTCGCTGGCTGCTGGTGCCAAAAACACCTTGGCTGTCGGGGCCGCTGCGGCTTGCGTTGGTATCATCGTTGGCGTCGTTACCCTGACGGGTGTCGGGTTCCGTCTGGGATATGTCGTGGTGCAGACGGCTACGGACATCGGCAGCACAATCAGCACAATCTATCCGTTCAGCTACTTTTCAATCGAACAGTGGGCGCTGTTTGTGTCGCTGGTTCTGATCGCGTTCGCCTGTATCATTATGGGCGCGGGTATCCCGACCACCGCGACCTATATCATCCTTGTGGCGGTTGCGGCTCCTGCGCTGGCGCAGTTGAACGTGCAGCCGATCGTGTCGCACTTCTTTGTGTTCTACTACGGGGTGCTGGCAGACATCACGCCACCGGTGGCACTGGCCGCCTATGCGGCCGCGGGCATTGCGGGGTCAAACCCGTTCCAAACCGGCAACACAGCGTTCCGGCTGGGTATCGCCAAGGCATTGGTGCCGTTTGTGTTTGTCTACTCGCCCGCATTGTTAATGGTCGCCGACGGGTTCACTTGGTCGGCCTTCGCCATCACGCTGATCGGCGCGATGCTGGGAATTGGCAGCATGGGAACAGCTTTTGCTGGCTACTTCATTGCTCCTCTTAGCAAGATGGAGCGCTGGTGGATCGCGCTAACCTCGTTCTTGTTTATTGCACCCGGTCTGATCACGATGGGAATCGGTCTGGTACTGTTGGCGCCAATTGCAGCGTTACAATTGAAAAAACGCGCTGTGATCAAGGCAGCTGCCTAGGGCGTAGACCTATAAATCCTGCGAAACCTGTGATGTAATTTTCTTGTTCTATAGTGCTTTGCATTTAATGTGAGGAAATAAATATCGGAATTCGCCTACACTTTCGCCGCCCCCGCATGCCCAACCAAAACCGACGCCATATCCCCCGGCATCTGGATTGGATACCGCAATAGCCCCCATGCAAAACACTGCCAGATTTTACCGCGCGGTAAAAATGGTGTTTGACTCCTCGCCGCTGTTAACGCTTACTTAATATCATCTGACGGGGACACGCGCCAACTCGTAACTGGTCGCCGGACCATCAGACCCGTTAACAATAATTTTCTGGGAGGAAATATAGATGAATACAGTTTTCAAACGGCTTGCTGCCGGCCTGATTGTCAGCGCTGGCCTGACCACATCCGCAATGGCGGCAGAATGCATTGCCCCTGCCAACCCCGGTGGTGGCTGGGACTTCACCTGCCGCGCTATTAGCAAAATCATGACAGATATCGGCGCTGTGGATGGCCAAATTCAGGTCACCAATATGGCCGGTGGCGGTGGCGGGCTTGCCTATAGCCACGTTGTGAATGATCGCAATACAGACGAAGACCTGATCGTTGCGGCGTCTTCCGCAACAGCCACACGACTGGCGCAAAACGCGTATGGCGGCATGACCGCCGATCAGGTGCGTTTCCTTGGCGCCATCGGTGCCGACCCCGGCATTATTGCCGTGGCTGCAGACAGCCCTTATGAATCCCTGACTGACCTGTTGGAAGCGGTTAAGGCCGATCCAACGTCTGTGACATTCGCGGGCGGTTCTGCCGTTGGCGGGTTTGACCACATCAAGGTGCTGATGGCGCTGGCGCGGGTCGGGTTCACCGACATCAAGGCAGTGAAATACATCGGGCTTGATGGTGGCGGCGACGCAATCGTGCAAACTGTTGGCGGCCATACCCAAGCGGTGACTGGTGATATGTCCGAAGTTGTGGGGTTCCTTAAATCCGGCGATATCCGCGTGATTGCGGTGTTCACAGACGAACGTGTTCCGGGTTTTGACGACATCCCGACGGCCAAAGAGCAAGGCATCGACGTGGTTGCCGTAAACTGGCGCGGTCTGTATGTGCCCAAAGGCATTTCCGACGACGCCTACAACAAATGGGTCGCCGCACTGGACAAAGTTGCCGCATCGCCTGAATGGGCTGAACAGATGACAGCCAATGGTCTGGCGCCATTCACCAAAACCGGCCCTGAATTTGCCGGCTATCTGGATGGTGTGATTGCCGAGATCGAAACCATGTCACGCGAAATGGGCGTCATTCAGTAATGAGTGACCGGCTATTTGGCCTGACGGTCATTGTTGTGGCGCTGGGATATCTCTTTAGCGCCACAACAATCCAGGTAAGTTTTCTGTCCGATCCGGTGGGGCCCAAATCATTCCCCTATATGGTTGGCGGGCTGGCAATCCTCTGCGCGGTTGTAATGATGATCAAACCCGATGCAGAACCCGAGTGGCCGTCACTGGCCACATTCGGGCGGATACTGCTCGCTGTGATCGTATTGGTGGGCTACGCCTTGGCGCTGAAACCACTGGAGTTTGTAATCCCGACCGCATTGGCCGCAGGGTTACTAAGCTATCAAATAAACCCACGCGTTCTGCCCGCGTCCCTAACCGGTATCGGGCTGTCTGTCGGGCTATTTTCACTATTCAAATTTGCACTGGGGCTGGGGCTGTATGCCTTTCCCCGCGGCTGGTTCTAGGGGATAATAATGGAAACACTGTCGCTATTGGCTGACGGTTTTGGCGCAGCATTGTCACCCACCACCCTGTTTCTGGCGGTGGTCGGTTGTATCCTTGGCACCATCATCGGCGCATTGCCCGGGCTTGGCCCTTCAAACGGCGTCGCCATCCTGATCCCGCTGGCGTTCTCGCTCGGGCTGGATGCGACCTCGGCGCTGGTACTGATGACATCGGTCTATTACGGCGCAATGTATGGCGGGCGCATATCGTCGATCCTGCTGAACATTCCGGGGGATGAACCCGCCCTGATGACCACGCTTGACGGTTATCCGATGGCCAAAGCAGGCCGCGCGGCAGATGCGCTGGTGTTATCCGGTGTGGCCTCGTTTGTCGGGGCTTTTCTGGCGACAATAGGGTTAATGCTGTTGGCCCCACTATTATCACAAGTGGCTTTCAAATTTGGCCCTGCCGAATATTTCGCGCTGTATTTGCTGGCGTTTTGCACCCTTGGCGGCATTGCTTCAAACAATCAGGCCAAGGCAGCGCTTGCCGCTTGCATTGGCCTTGGGATTTCGATGATCGGGCAGGACAACGCTGGACTGCCACGCCTGACATTTGGCAGTTTGCATCTTGGGGATGGGGTTGATTTTCTGGTCGCCATCGTTGGCTTGTTCGCTGTGACCGAGGTATTCGTGTTCATTGAAAGCCAAGGTAAGGATTCTGCAATCGGCGTCAAGCTGGGCAAAATCACCATCCCCGTCAAAGACATCATGCGCTGTAAATGGACCATGCTGCGCGCAACAGTTATCGGCTTCATCGCGGGCATCTTGCCCGGTGCCGGTGCCTCATTGGGCAGCTTTATGGCGTATTCAGCCGAAAAAGCTATCGTCAAAGACAACTCACAATTTGGCAAAGGTGATCCGCGCGGCATTGCCGCCCCCGAGGCCGGCAACAACGCCGCCGCCGGTGGCGCGCTGGTGCCAATGTTGACGCTCGGGGTGCCTGGGTCCGGCACCACTGCTGTTTTGCTGGCCTTGTTATTAACGTTGAACATCACACCAGGCCCGCTTTTGTTTGCCGAGCGCCCCGATGTGGTCTGGACATTGATCGCGTCTTTGCTGATCGCCAATATCGTGCTGCTATTGTTGAACGTGCCTATGGTCAAAGTGTTTGTGCGCATTCTGATGGTGCCGCCGTGGTTATTGCTGCCAGGTGTGACAATGATTTCCTTTGTCGGCATCTATTCGCTGTCAAAATCCAACTTTGATCTGCTGTTGATGATCGGCTTTGGCGTCATGGGTTTTTTCCTGCGCAAATTGGATGTGCCAACCGTGCCAATAATTCTGGGCATTCTGCTGGGCAGCAAAATGGAAGTCAGCCTGCGCAATGCAATGGTTACTTCGGGTGGTGACTGGACCTATCTGTTTTCGTCCGGAATCGCCATCGGGCTGTGGATCGCCGCCATCGCCGGTTTTGTCGCCCCGATGTTTTTGCGCGGGATCATCAAAAAACCCCAAGCGATCACCGATTGACCCGCGTTCTGATCCCCAACGGTGCCATCGGGCTGGGGTTTGACGAGGCTGCCTTATGGCGCGGGGTTGATATGAACCCCGATGTGATCTGCGTTGATGGCGGATCCACCGATAGCGGGCCGCATTATCTGGGCACAGGCACCTCGAAATATTCCCGCGCCTCCACCATGGCCGAATGGCGCATCCTGATGCAGGCCCGCGCCAAGGCTGGCGTGCCGCTGATTGTTGGCACCGCTGGCACTTGCGGCACCGACAGCACTGTGGACTGGATGTATCAGATCACTTGTGATCTGGCGGCCGAACTGGGCCAAAGTGTGAAAATCGCCCGCCTCTATTCCTCACAGGATGCGGATAAAATCACGGCTACGCTTGATAGCATCACTCCGCTCTGGCCGACCCTGCCAATCTCGCCCGAAATCCTGACCGATTGCACCAACATCGTCGCCCTTGCCGGTGCCGAGCAAATCACGGCCGCCCTGCAATCCGGTGCCGATATCATCATTGCGGGTCGCACCACCGACACTGCCACCATCGCCGCCCTGCCCTTGCTAAACGGCGACCACGCGGGCGGCGCATGGCACGGGGCCAAGATTGGCGAATGTGGCGCACTGTGTTCAACCAACCCGACCAGCGGCACAATCATCATCGACTTTGATACGGATGGTTTCACCGTGCAACCAATGGCCACCGGCGCAATCTGCACCCCGCAATCGGTCGCCGCCCACATGCTCTATGAAAATTCCGACCCTAATATCCTGTATGAACCTGGCGGGCATCTGGATGTAATGGCTGCGAAATACCAGCAGCTGGACGACCGCTGCGTTCGGGTCACAGGCTCGAAATGGGTGCCCGCCGACCGCTACACTGTCAAACTGGAAGGCGCACGGTTGGCCGGATACCAGTCCTGTTCGCTGGTGCTGTTACGCGAACAACATTACGTCGAAAACGCCGGAAAATGGGTCGCACGACTGACCGAATACCTAATCGGTGAAATCAAATCCCGCATGGGGCTGGGCACGGGTGACTACGCCCTCGAATTCCGCCTGATCGGCCAAAATGCCACTCTCGGCCCGTTGGAAACCCAAACCACCACCCCCGCCGAAATCGGCGTCCTCGCCATCATCACCGCCCCAGAACAAGCCACCGCAAACGAAGTTGCCAAGCTGTGCAACCCGTTCCTGCTGCACTATCCGCTTAGTGACGAAGAACCCCAAGCCACCTTTGCCTTTCCATTTTCTCCCGCTGAATGGGACAAAGGTCCAGTGCATGAATTCTGCCTGAACCATATCCTGACATTGACCGACCCGATGGATGCGTTTCGCCTGCAAATTGACGAGGTGACATATGGCTAAACTTGGACATATCACCAGCAAAATCCGCAGTAAAAATGCGGGCCCGTTCGCCCTGACCATCGACATATTTTGTGATGATGCCGACACTCACAACGCTGTTTGCAAGGCACTCTCGACCGCCCGCATTGCGGCGCTTTATAAAACGGACGAGGCCGATATAAAGCGGTTCGAGCTGGACACGCTGAATGTGCTGAAATTCTCGATGCCGCGCCCGACCATTCAGGGCAGCCTTGCTGATCGCGACATGCATGCATCCGGCTGGGCGTGGCTTCTGGCCGAACTTGATGTGAATATCTGAAAATTTGTCGCTATATGGCTTGCGGTGTCGCAAAACTATCATCAGTCTGGTTAAAACCTACGCGCAACCAGACCAAAGGCGACCACCATGCCCACCAGCTTTTTCACCGCTCCCGGCAAATTCCACCGCGGAAATCTGCATACCCATTCCACCCGATCAGACGGTGTGCTGGAACCAAAAGAAGTCTGCCGCCGTTATCAGGCCAAGGGGTATGATTTCATCAGCCTGACCGACCATTTTGTTGGCATGTATGACTATCCAATCACCGACACTTCGGCCTACAGAAACGATGATTTCACCACCCTGTTCGGAGCCGAGCTGCACATAGACGCAATGGAAAACGGCGATATGTGGCATGTGGTGGCCGTGGGTCTGCCGCTGGATTTCACCGCACCGGATTCGCCTAATTTCTGGACGTTCGGCAAAGGCGAAACCATCACCGAACTGACAAACCGTGCGCGTGCCGCCGGTGCCTTTATCGCCATTGCGCACCCGCATTGGTCCGGCCTGACGGATGTGGACGCCCGCAAGGTCACCGCCGCCCATGCGGTTGAAATTTACAACCACGGCTGTGCTGTGGAAAATGATCGTGGTGACGGCATCCTGTCCTATGAACACATGCTGAACGAGGGTCGTCGCCTGAGCGCCATCGCCACCGATGACGCCCATTTCGCCACGCCGGATCATTTTGGCGGCTGGGTCATGGTCAAAGCGCAGGAAAATACGCCCGAGGCTTTGCTCGCAGCGCTAAAGGCGGGTGAGTTCTATTCCTCGACCGGCCCCGAAATCCATGATTTCCGCCTGAATGACGACGGTACCGAGGCCATAATCGAATGCTCCCCTGCCAGCACCATCACCATTCAAGGGCCAGGTGTTGTCACTGCAAAAACCGTCGGCACCGACATGACCAGCGCCACTCTTTCAATGGAGCGGTTGACCGGCAGGGCATGGGTCAAGCTGGCGGTGATCGACGCAAACGGGAAAAGGGCGTGGTCAAATCCGATCTGGCTTGACGATTAACCCATTTTCCTGCCCCATGTGGACATGACAAAAAACATCCTGTTCATCATGTTCGATCAATTGCGGTTTGATTACCTCAGCTGTACTGGCCACCCACATCTGAAAACCCCGCACATCGACCGGATCGCGGCCAAAGGCGTGCGGTTCACCCGCGCCTATGTGCAGTCCCCCGTCTGTGGTGCCTCTAGGATGAGCACCTATACAGGCCGCTACCCTTCCAGTCACGGGGCCCAATATAACGGCTTCCCCTTGCGGGTTGGCGAGATGACATTGGGTGACCACCTACGCCCGCTAGGCATGGGGTGTTGGCTGATCGGCAAAACCCATATGCGGGTCGATCAAGCGGGGATGGATCGCCTTGGCCTGTCGCCCGACAGTGTTATCGGGGCACGGCAAGCCGAATGCGGGTTTGATATTTGGCAGCGCGATGACGGGCTTTGGGCGCAAGGGCCGGACGGGTTTTACGACAAAAACCGCTCGCCCTATAACGAGTATCTAAAATCCAAGGGCTACCCTGGTGAAAACCCGTGGGCCGATTTCGCCAATGCCGGGGTCGAGGGCAACGACATCGCTTCGGGTTGGTTTATGACCAACGCCGATAAGCCCGCCAACATTGCCGAAGAAGACAGCGAAACACCGTGGCTGACAGGCGAAGCGATTAAATTCATCGAGCAGGCCGAAGGACCGTGGTGCGCTCACCTGTCCTATATCAAACCGCACTGGCCTTATATCGTGCCCGCGCCCTACCATGATATGTTCGGGCCCGAACACGTTCCCGCCCCGCTGCGCGATGAACGCGAGCGGATTGACCCGCACCCCGTCTATAACGCCTTTATGAACAACCGCATCGGGCAGGCATTTTCCCGCGACGAGGTCCGAAACAAGGTGATCCCCGCCTATATGGGCCTGATCAAACAGTGCGACGACCAGATGGGGCGGCTGTTTGATTACCTTGAAACCACGGGCCAAATGGACAACACCATGATCGTGATCACCTCGGATCATGGTGATTATCTGGGCGATCACTGGCTGGGCGAAAAAGACCTGTTTCACGAACAATCAGTCAAGGTGCCGTTGATCATTTATGATCCCTCAATCGATGCCGATGCCACCCGCGGCACCACCTGCGATGCACTGGTCGAATCCATTGATCTGCCCGCCACCTTTGTCGAAGTTGCAGGCGGCACTGTGCCTAATCACATCATCGAGGGTCGCTCGCTGCTGCCTTTTTTGCACGGCACCACGCCCAAGGATTGGCGTGACTATGCTGTCAGCGAATACGACTATTGCACCAGCCCGATGGCTGGCCAACTGGGTGTGGCCAACAGCGATGCCCGCCTGTTTATGTTCACCGACGAGCGTTACAAATTTATCCACGCCGAAGGCGGGTTTCGCCCGATGTTGTTCGATCTTCAGACCGACCCCGACGAGTTCCACGACCTGGGCCTAAGCGATGCGCACACCGACATCATCGCCCTGATGTATGCGCGTTTGGGTAAGTGGGCACGCCGTATGTCACAACGCGTCACCAAATCGGATGCTGAAATCGACGCGGGCAAAGCCAGCCCCAAGGGCGTTGGCATCGTGCTTGGCGTCTATGAGGAAAGCGAAATTGATCCCACCCTCACGGTCAAATACCGCGGCCAATCACCAAGCAAAAAGGATTGACCGATGGATATCCTCACCGCTCTTGCCAAAATAACCGGTCCCGACCATGTGCTGACTGGCGGTGACACCAGCCGCTATGCCCACGATACTACCGGCGGGTATAATTCAACCCCGATTGCCGTGGTGCGTCCGGCAAATACCGAACAAGCCAGCGAAATTATCAAGCTCGCCAACGCCACCAAGACCCCCGTTGTGCCCATATCAGGAAACACCGGCCTTGTCGGCGGCACCTATGCGAAAGACGCGGTCATGCTATCGGTTGAGCGGATGAACACTATCCATGATCTGCGCCCGAATGCGCGCATCGCCATTGTCGGAGCGGGCACCATTATCGCCAGCCTTCAGGATGCCGCAGATGATCATAACCTGATCTTCCCGCTGCTCTTTGGGGCTCGCGGCTCCGCCATGATCGGCGGCGCACTCTCCACTAACGCCGGCGGCTCCAACGTGCTGCGCTATGGCAACACGCGGGCCTTATGTCTGGGGCTTGAGGTCGTTCTGCCCTCGGGCGAGATCATGAACCTGATGTCAGAACTGCACAAAGATAACTCGGGCTATGATCTCAAAGACCTGTTTATCGGGGCCGAGGGCACCTTGGGCATCATCACATCAGCGGTGCTGAAACTGTTCCCCAAACCCGTCGCTTACGCTACCGCGATGGTTGCCGTGCCAACCCTTACCGAGGCCCTAACCCTGCTGAACCGCCTACAAACCCAAACCGGAGGTCTGGTCGAGGCATTTGAATATATGCCGCGCACGTTCATGGACATGTTCGCCGCCCACTTCCCCGATGCGCGCCCGCCATTTGATGCCGAATATGATGTCAACATATTGGTCGAAGTCGCCACCACGGCACCGACAACACCCATCAACGATATTCTTGAAAATGTGTTGGGCGAAATGATGGAAACCGGCGCCGTTCTGGATGCCGTGATCGCCCAAAATGATGCGCAACGCGGTGAAATGTGGAAACGCCGCGAAGCCTCGGCCGAGGTTGTGTTCGCCATATCGCCACGCGTCGATACCGACATCTGTTTGGCGCTTGATAAGATCGCCACCTTTTTTGAGCGCGCCGTTGCTCTTGTCGCAGGTATTGACGCTGGTGCAAAAACCACCTGCGTTGCCCACCTTGGCGACGGCAATGTCCACTACACGATTTTACCCACATCGGGTGACAAACAGCTCGCCCACCAGATCATGGAAAGCGTCGAGCAGGTGGTAAAAGACCTCGGCGGCAGCTTCTCAGCAGAACACGGCGTCGGCCTCTCGAAACGCCCCTCAATGGCGCGGCGCAAGGATGCTGTGGCGCTGGCGGCCATGCGCCAGATCAAAACCGCACTGGACCCAAGCAACATCATGAACCCGGGCAAGGTGCTGCCGGATTAGCGCTCCGATTAGCACGTCCCACCCCTTCTTCTTGCCCTAAATACCTGCCGCGCGCAGCGCATAAAAAGTTCATATGGTTTTCATATGCGATTCATATGGAATTCATATAGCGCTACAGCCAGTCAAAAAACCCGTCCGGCGCGCGCTCGCGTAACCGTCCGGCCACTGCCCGCCCCATCTCGGCACCGTCCTCAATCGGGGCGCGATCCTCATCCGTCAAACACTCGGATCCGTCAGGGCGCAATATCTCGCCACGCAGATAGATCGTGCCACCTTCCAGAACTGCCAAGCCGCCAATCGGAGTTTCGCATGATCCGTCAAGGGCAGCTAAAAATGCCCGCTCTGCCGCCAATCTCTGACCCGTTTCAACATCATGGATCGCCCCCAGCATATCCGCGACCCGTATGTCATTCACGCGCCTCTCAATCCCGATTGCGCCTTGCGCAACAGCAGGCAACATTTCGTCCACTTCAATGGCCGATTGCACCACATCCATGCGGCCCAACCGGACCAAACCGGCCATCGCCAAAAACGTCGCCTCGGCCACGCCCTCATCCAGTTTTCTTAATCTTGTCTGCACGTTACCGCGAAATTCAACCACCTGCAGGTCGGGCCGGAAATTCAGTAGTTGCGCCCGTCGCCGCAGACTGGATGTGCCCACAACTGCGCCTTCAGACAAATCCGCCAACCGTTTGATATTGGGCGAAACAAACGCATCGCGCACATCTTCGCGTGGCAGGTATGTGTCCAGCAGCAACCCGTCGGGTTGATCCACCGGCATATCCTTCATCGAATGCACCGCAATGTCGATCTTACCCGACAGCATGTCCTCTTCGATCTCTTTGGTGAACAGCCCTTTGCCACCGACTTCTTTCAACGGGCGGTCCTGTATCCGGTCCCCCGATGTGGTGATCACCACCACCTCGAACGCGGCCTCCTCCAGATCAAACGCCGCCATCAAACGGCCCCGCGTCTCGTAAGCCTGCGCCAGCGCCAAGGGCGAACCACGGGTGCCAATTTTCAGGGGCGAAGCGGGGGTGGGTAAATTCTGCGTCATACTCCCTGTTTAAGCGCGTCAAATGCGCCTGACAATGTCAATCATCACGCCTGCGCCTTGACATCATGTCGCTGGCAAGGGACTTGGGATAAACACAAAACGGATAGGGGGCAGTCATGGCCGAACAAAAGAAACTTCTGCGGGCATTGGCTGGCGAAACTTTAGATACCCCCCCAGTCTGGATGATGCGCCAAGCGGGGCGTTACCTGCCTGAATACAAAGCCACCCGCGCGCAGGCCGGTGATTTCCTGTCGCTCTGTTACAACTCAGATCTGGCCGCCGAAGTCACCCTGCAACCGATCCGCCGCTACGGCTTTGATGCCGCCATCATGTTTGCCGACATCTTGCTGGTGCCCCAAGCATTGGGTGCGGATGTCTGGTTTGTCACCGGCGAAGGCCCGCGCCTGTCGACCATCACAACCGCTGATCAGGCCGCAGCCCTGAAACCCGCCGATGCGATCCACGACAAACTTGCCCCGATCTATGAAACCCTGCGCATTTTACGCCGTGAATTACCACCCGAAACCACCCTGATCGGTTTTGCGGGCGCCCCGTGGACCGTCGCCACCTACATGATCGCAGGGCGCGGCACACCGGACCAGGGGCCGGCGCACGCGTTAAAAGATACCGATCGCGCCACATTCGAGGCCGTGCTGAACCGCATCACCGACGCCACCATCGAATACCTGCTGATGCAGATCGAGGCGGGCGCCGAAGTGGTCAAACTGTTCGACAGTTGGGCCGGATCGCTTAAGGGCGATGATTTCAACAAATACGCGCTGGAACCCGCCCGCAAGATCATCGCAGCCCTGAAAGCCAAGCACCCGAACATCCCCGTCATCGCCTTCCCGCGCGAAGCAGGGCCTGCTTATGAAGGGTTCGCCAAAGCCGTGGGTGCGGATTGTCTGGCGATTGATACCAAGGTCGATCTGACATGGGCTGCCCAGGTTTTGCAAAAAGACGGCTGTGTGCAGGGCAACCTTGACCCTAGACTGATGGTTGAAGGCGGCGAGCGGCTGATTTCCGAAACCAAGCGCATCGTCAAAGCGTTGTCAGGTGGACCGCACATCTTCAACCTTGGCCACGGCATCACTCCCGATGCCGACCCCGAGAATGTGCATGTGATGCTAGAGGCGATTCGCGGCAGCTGATTAAAGCTGCCGCGCACTTTTAACTTTTGTAATCCGAATTTGCAGAGGTGCATATTGGGAATGCTAGGGCAATCTCGGAAGCATTCATATCCTCCAGCATATCAACGTTTCGAACAATCGGAACATAATCCTTTAGTTCTGCCGTTTTCAGATAAACCGTGAGTGTCCCCTGCGTTGGAAGCTGCTGTGAAATACGGCAACCCTTTGCATCCACATCCAGCTCCCCTTCTCGATCATCCTCTTTTGCTTCGGCGAGGCGAAATGCACTAAATTTAGCAATATCGTTAGGATGTATCCGAAAGGCATATAGCGGTTGGTCATCAACAACGCGCAACTCGTCTCCACCTTTAGGGATTTGTTGCAGGCGGTATTCTTGGGTTCGAATTACCGCCCCTCCTTTTTCCTTTATTGTCGTCTGCAAGGTAATCGCATTTCTTTGCGGCCTGATAGATGGAGGTGCCGCAATCATAATGCGCAAATCTTTTGCAGGCGTTGTTTCAGGATCAACCTTACTCAACGCATTCATGGTGCTAGATGGGGTATAGCTACAGCCGGCAATAGAGGCGACCAGTAGTAAGCTATACCCCAGCCCCCGTGAGCGGGATTTGTTAAACATTTTCATTTCCTTAAAATTTCCGTGACAGACCGATGGATATTACGCGCATTTTGTTTTCGGCTTTTTGGCTGCTGCCGTTGAAAGTTTGGGTGGGGCTGCCAAAATCATAGTTCATCGCCTCAATGCGGGCAGACCAGCCGTTCTTGATCGCCATTTCCACACCCAGCCCATAGGTGACGCCGATATAGGCCTCTTTGCCGCTGGCCCCTGCCGGTCGTGCGCCCGCATCGGTTATTCCCACCCCGGCAGCCCCGTAGAAATAGAGTTTCTCACTGGCCCAGCCTGCCCGCAGCCGTGGCGTCAACAAGAACGAACCCTTGAGATTGCTGGTGCCAAGTGCAGCATCAGTTTTGCTACCTTTATTAGAAAGTGCAGTCAGACCCAGTTCCGGCCCCCAAACCAATCCGCCAGGGCGGGTAAAGTTATAGCCACCATAAATCCCCGCCAAGACCGTATTGGAGTCAGATTTATACCTATGGGTTGTGTTGGCACCGACATCAACGGTGGAACGGGACGCATTAAGGCTGATACCACCATAAAATCCTGACCAATTATCCTGCGCTTGTGCTTTAATGGAAAACCCGACGGCAATAGAGGTGGCAAGTAGAACT
>NZ_JBSMEZ010000117.1:0-6669 GCF_056498605.1 Profundibacter sp. | reverse complement strand
CCAGCGTGGCACCCGGGCCGGTTACAATAAACACATCCGGCGCAAATTCACGCGCCGCCACTTGAATGGCCTTAGTAAAGTCATAGGTTTCAGTGACTTGCGCCCCAAGCGTATAGTTGCGCAATGCCGCCCCATCCGTTGCATTTGGCCACCATATTGCACCACGCCCGTCAATCAGCGGGATGTCAGGTGTGCCAAACAGGTCCACCCCTAGCCGTGATTGCCCATCTGCCGCCACGGGTGCCTGAAGCGATGTATGGAACGCCGCGTGGTTTGGCAAGCGCATCGGATAGCGGTCATAGGCAGGAACCGCGGCCTCGAACGCAGATGATCCAGCCTCGTTGCCCGCGACCACAAGCATCCCGCCCAGATGGATCGAGACCGCCAGTTGATGCCCTTTACGGGTATCAATGTCGGCGACCAGTGCCAGAAGTTCATCCCGCTTGCCCGCAATTTCCTGCCAGTTTTCGTCAACAAACGGGTATAGCACCTGCCCTCCGATCAGCCGTTCCTGCATCAAACGGCCCATGGTGTTGACGATTTCAAACCCCGCCATCGGCGTCACCGCCCCGCCTGCCGCAAGCGCAATATACCAGCCCATCGAATTGCCGGTGACGGCAACGATGTCATAGTCATCCGAAATCGCCTGCGCATCAAACAGCGATGCGGCATAGATCAGAGGCGAGGCATTATCGCCGCGGGTGTGAACCTTGGCCGAAAACTTGGCCGCGCCATCCAAGGCACTAACCGTCTCCTGCCCCAACCCAGCGCGATACGCGTCAAATTCGGCCAATCGCCCTGCGTGATGACGGGCAATATAGCCAAGTTCCGGGGCATTATAGGTGCCTCGTCCAGGGCAAATCAGAACCGCTGTCTTTTTCATTTTTTTGCCCCAACCAATTCCAGCGCCGCCTGCGTGATTCCGTCCGCCGTGGGCAGCGTTGCCCCATAGGCAGGCCCCGTGGCGATAAAGCAATCCTCGCCTGTGGCCCGCGCTACATTTTCACGTCCGTTTTCGGCAAACAACGCCATCAACCCTTCGGATTGGCTGCCCGTTTTACGGCATTCATCTACTATCAACACCGCCCCGCAAGCCTTTGTTTGTTTAAGTAATTCTGCCTCTGGAACTGGCGCTATCCAGCGCATATCAATCACACGAGCCTTGATCCCCTTGGCCTGCAACGCCTTAGCCGCTTGCAACGACAGATAATACCCATTGGCATAAGAAATGATCGCCAAATCGGTGCCGCGCCCCGACACCCCGACCTGCCCAAGCGCGATTCGTTTGTCAGGCGACGGATAGGTGTGCATCCAGCCCTTATCGCCCGCATCATGCAAATCGCGCATCGGATAAAGCGCGATAGGCTCGATAAACACCACCACGCGCTGCTCCTCGCGGGCAAGACGCACAGACTCGCGCAACATCATCGCCGCATCCGCGCCATTGGACGGACAGGCAATGATCACGCCAGGGATGTCGCGCAGCACCGCCAGCGAGTTGTCATTATGAAAATGCCCGCCAAACCCGCGCTGATAACCAAGGCCGGCAATCCGCAGCACCATCGGGTTGGTGTATTGCCCATTGGAAAAGAAACTCAGCGTCGCCGCCTCGCCCCTGATCTGGTCCTCGGCGTTGTGCAGGTAGGCCAGAAACTGGATTTCCGGCATCGGGATGAACCCGTTATGCGCCATGCCAATCGCCAGCCCCAGAATGCTCTGTTCATCCAGTAAGGTATCAATCACCCGATCCGCGCCAAAGCGCGCTTTCAGCTTTTGGGTCACACCATAAACGCCGCCTTTGCGCCCGACATCTTCGCCCATCATGGTGATCTCGCTGTGTTCCAGCATCAGGTCGGTCAGCGCCCAGTTGATCAGCCGGTTCATCGCTTGTGGCTCTTGCATCGCCCGCATATCACTACCGAATGTCGCCTTGCGCACCGTGGCAGACGGCCCGTTGGTCGGGGCGCAATCACGCTTGGGCGGGATCAGCGACGCCACCACATCCGCGCTGGTTTTCAGGTGCGGACGGGTCACGGCTTGGGCCGCAACACGGGTGCATCGTTTGCCTGTTTTTGTGTATATTTCAATGGCTTGAGTGGCGTTTAACGCACCAACCTCACCCAGCAACCGCACCGTATGCAACAGCGGATCATTCGCCTCGTCCGCCGTGATTGCCTTTGTATCCCGATAGGTCGACTCGACGTCTGATCCAGCGTGACCATAGAGCCGCACGGTGGTCACATGCAGGAACGCGGGCTTGCGGTGTTTGCGCACATAATCCGCCGCAACCGAAGCCACGCGGTGGGTTTCGCATATATCCAACCCGTTGCAGGCGAAATATTTCATCCCAGGCCGCGCCGAGAAGTTTGCCGCGATCCAGCCATCCGGCGTCGGGGTGGAAATGCCGATGCCGTTGTCCTCGCAGACAAACAACATCGGCAATGGCACCGATTGGAAACTGGTCCAGCAGGCGGTGTTGAACGCCCCTTGGGCGGTGGAATGGCTGGATGAGGCATCGCCAAAGGACGCCATCACGATTGCGTCTTCGGGTAGGCAGCGGTGTTCGGGTGCGTGGCGGCGGGCAAGGCCCAGTGAATAGGCCACGCCGACCGCTTTGGGCAGGTGGCTAGCGATGGTCGAGGTTTGCGGCGGGATGTTCAGCGCTTTTGATCCCAGCACTTTATGGCGTCCACCCGATGTCGGGTCGTCTGATGAGGCCGCGAAACTCAGCAACATATCCCACGCGATATTCTGCCCCGGCACTTGATTAGCGCGCTGGATTTGGAACGCCGCGTCACGGTAATGCAGGAATGCCATATCGGTTGGGCGCAGGGCCTCGGCCACCGCTGCCATGCCCTCGTGCCCGCTGGACCCGATGGTGTAAAACCCCTGCCCCGCCTTTTGCATATCGCGGCTGGTGCGATCCAGCTGGCGCGACAGGCATTGGGCACGAAACAGCTCGACCAGTTTGTGTGCGGGTAAATCGGTGTCGGCGGGGGCACCTTTGGGCAAATCCCCAGACGCCACCCGATCCAGAAAATTCTGGTGAACAATTGCTGCGCGATCCATATCTTCCCCGTATTTTTGTCGGAATCATCCTATTTGACCCACTCTGACCCTTTTCCATAGGCAATGCCACTTGCCAATATACCGGAAAATTGTGCTATAGCGACATTATGACGGAAAGATCATCAAAATGGCTCAAGGATGCGCTGGACCGGCGCATCGTGCGCGAACTCCAGCGTAATGCCCGCGAATCCACCACCAACATCGCCGCCCGTTTGAATGTCGCACGTTCCACCGTGCATGAACGCATTGTGCGGATGGAAAAGGACGGGGTGATTGCAGGATATTCTGTTGTACTGAGTAAGAATCCGGCCGAGGAAAGCATACAAGTCCTTGTTCTAATGGAAGTTAAACAACAAGAGACCCGTAAAATACTGCGCCGTCTGGGGCAATATGCCGAAATCCGGCTGTGCCTGTCGATCAACGGCGAATTTGATCTGTTTCTTAGCATCGAGGCCCCACGGATCGAGGATCTGGATGTGGTGGTTGATGAAATTGCCGAAATCACCGGCGTGATCCGAACCAAAACATTCGTGGTGTTTGGCCGCCGGTTTGACCGTGGTTATAACGAGACTGCACAGCGGATTGCAGAACAATTTCTGGGTAATACCGCACAAAATGCCGGATCATCCGACTGATTGACGGCCCTTCACCCCCAATCCGCCGATTTTAGACCTGCCTTTCCACAATTTTGTCACCCACACTTTCCCCATACTGGCAAACAGGAGAAAGCCCATGTGGAACGTATGCATCATTGGTGGCGGTAAAATTGGTCAAACCATCGCCGCGTTTTTAGCAGAATCCCCGAATTACAGCGTCACTGTCGCTGATCAAAACCTGGAAGCGTTAAAGGCGATTGATCAGGCCGGTGTGGCCATCACCCAGATGGATGCTGGTGATGCGGATGCTGTGGCGAATACCCTGAAGGGGTTCGATGCCGTGATCAGCGCCGCCCCGTTTTTCCTGACGCCAACGATTGCCGAGGGCGCAAAACGCGCGCGCGCGCATTATTTTGATCTGACCGAGGATGTGGCCTCGACCAACACCGTGCGTGAACTGGCCAAAGGCGCCGACACCGTGTTCATGCCGCAATGCGGTCTGGCCCCCGGTTTTGTCGGCATCGCGGGTGCCCATCTGGCGGCGGAATTTGACAGCATCGACACCCTGTCGCTGCGGGTTGGCGCCCTGCCGCTGTATCCCACCAACGCCCTAAAATATAACCTGACGTGGTCGACGGATGGGTTGATCAATGAATATTGCAACCCGTGCGATGCGCTGGTCGACGGTCATTTGGTGAAAACCGCGCCGCTGGAGGATCTGGAAATCCTGTCGGTCGATGGCGTGGATTATGAATGCTTCAACACCTCGGGCGGGCTGGGTACTTTGGCCGAACAATTGCAGGGCAAGGCGCGCTCGGTTTCCTACCGCACCATCCGCTATCCCGGCCACCGCGAGATCATCAAACTGCTGCTGCATGATCTGGGGCTGGTGCGCAGGCGCGATGTGTTGAAAAACATCTTTGAAACGGCGCTGCCGCGCACGGATCAGGACGTGGTGCTGGTTTATTGCACCGCCACGGGCATGATTAATGGTGAATTCCGTGAACGATCCCTGATCAACAAAACCGTGGCGGGCAAGGTGAATGGCATCCATTGGGGCGCAATCCAGATCACCACGGCGGCGGGTATTACCGGTGTTGTTGATATGGTCCGGCGCGGCATGTTGGCCAAATCCGGCTTTATTTCACAGGAAGATGTGAAATTGACCGACTTCCTGAACACCGAATTTGGCCGCCTTTATACCGCGGGCGACATGACAGCATTGGAGAGCGCAGCATGAACAAACAACTGAAAACCGCCGACGCCATTTTGGCCCGTCTGGGTCTGGACGCCGATGTTTTAACAGGGGGCAACCTGACGGTGACCTCGCCTGTCGATGGGGGCGTTTTAGCGAAAATTCACGAAACCACTGACATGGATGCAGTGATCGCCAAGTCGGGGGCTGCGTTCAAGAAATGGCGTACGGTCCCTGCCCCGCGCCGAGGCGAGTTGGTGCGTTTTCTGGGGGACGAGTTGCGCGACGCCAAGGATGATCTGGGCGCGCTGGTATCGCTGGAAGCTGGTAAAATCCTGTCCGAGGGTCAAGGCGAAGTGCAGGAAATGATCGACATTTGTGATTTCGCCGTGGGGCAGTCGCGGATGCTCTACGGGTTGACCATCGCGTCCGAGCGCCCCGGCCACCGGATGATGGAAACATGGCATCCGGTTGGTCCCATCGGCGTGATCAGCGCCTTCAATTTCCCCGTGGCGGTGTGGTGCTGGAACACCGCGCTGGCGCTGGTGTGTGGTGATCCGGTGATCTGGAAGCCGTCGGAAAAGTCGCCGCTAACGGCGCTGGCCTGTCAGGTGATTTTCGCGCGTGCCGTGGCTCGCTTTGGCGAGGATGCGCCGGATGATCTGTTTCAGGTGATCATTGGCGGTGCCGACATTGGCGCGGCCTTGGTCGCATCGCACGATGTGCCGGTGATATCGGCCACAGGTTCGACCCGCATGGGCCGTGCCGTTGCCCCCATTGTGGCGGCGCGGTTTGGTCGCTCGATCCTTGAGTTGGGCGGCAACAACGCGATGATCGTGGCACCCTCGGCCGACATTGACATGGCCGTGCGTGGCATCGTGTTTTCCGCTGTGGGCACGGCAGGGCAACGCTGCACGTCCTTGCGCCGCCTGATCGTGCATGAAAGCATCCGCGCCGATCTGGTGGCCAAACTGGTTAAAGCCTACGCCACCCTGCCTGTCGGATCACCGCTTGATCCGGCCACGCTGGTAGGCCCGTTGGTTGACATGGCAGCGCTTGACGCGATGCAAGCCGCCCTAACAGACGCCCGCGCCCAAGGCGGCACGGTGCATGGCGGTGAAGTGGTGAGCGATGGCGTGCCTGCGGGTGGAGCATATGTGCATCCCGCAGTGGTGGAAATGCCCGCGCAATCTTTGATCGTTGAAACCGAAACCTTCGCGCCAATCCTATACGTGATGAGCTACGATGATCTGGATCAGGCGATTGAAATGCAAAATGCGGTGCCGCAGGGTCTGTCATCCTGCATCTTCACCCTGAACATGCGCGAGGCCGAACAGTTCGTGTCCGCAACGGGGTCTGATTGCGGCATTGCCAATGTTAACATCGGCCCCTCAGGTGCCGAAATCGGCGGGGCGTTCGGTGGCGAGAAGGAAACCGGCGGCGGACGCGAAAGCGGATCAGACGCCTGGAAAGGCTACATGCGCCGCCAGACCAACACGATGAACTATTCAGACGAATTGCCACTGGCGCAGGGCGTGAAGTTCGACATCTAACCAAACGGGTGCGTCGCAACCTGATACGTGAAATGGCGCACCCAAACGCACGACCGTGCGTCGGGCGGCCAGCCCGCCCCGTCGGAGGTGCTGCGCACCGTGAGACAAAAATGGTGCACCCGTCGCGATTCGAACGCGAGACCTCTGCCTTCGGAGGGCAGCGCTCTATCCAGCTGAGCTACGGGTGCACTGTTGTTGCGGTTTAAGTCAAAGCGCTGCACACTGCAAATGGTTTTCAGAGGCCAAAGCAGAAATA
>NZ_JBSMEZ010000116.1:0-32742 GCF_056498605.1 Profundibacter sp. | reverse complement strand
CGATTATTTTTGTGGTTGAACACAAAGCCAGGCAATCGCGCGCGATTGTCCAGCCGGAATGGCCCTGATCCAAATGCAAATCGGTGACCACCAGATCCAGTTTCTGGCCGACATAAAGCGCATCTTGTGCCTCGGCAAAGGATGCGGCCTCGATCACTTGATAGCCAAGTTGGGCCAGTTGTTGCGATGTGCTGGCCAATGCGCCCGCATCATCCTCGACCAGCAGGGCCGTGCTGCTTGCTGCAACAGGCACAGCATCTGTCTGCTGTTGGCAAAGTGGCAAGGCAAGCCGCACATTCGTGCCCTTACCAACCGCGCTGCTGATCTGGATGTCGCCGCCGGTTTGTTTGATAAACCCGTATACCATCGACAGGCCCAACCCTGTGCCCTGCCCGTCCTTGCGCGCGGTAAAGAACGGCTCCAGCGAGCGGGCAACCACCGCCTCCTCCATACCGCACCCCGTATCGTTGATGTCGATCATCGCCGTGGCATCGCCGGATTTTGAGACCGTAATGCGGATCATACCCTGCCCCTCGATGGACTGGTTTGCATTCAGGCACAGGTTCAGAATGGCGCTTTCCAACTGCCCCGGGTCAACGCAAACATATAGTTTTTCATCCGATGCGCGGGCCTCAAGTGTCACCCCCCGTTTTAGGCCAATGCTGACCAGATCAGTCAGCCCCTCGACCAGTTCATTCAGTTCGACAACTTCGGGCACAAGGCGTTGTTTGCGGGCAAACGCCAGCAGGCGCTGGGTCAGGGATGTGCCAAGTTCTGCAGCACCGGACACTCGTTGCAACAGGGTTTTGGCCGTCACCTTGCGGCTGCCGGTTTCCAGCAGATGGATGTTGGCAGTGATCGTCGACAGCACATTGCCAAAATCATGCGCCACTTCGCCCGTCACTTTGCCAAGGCTTTCAATGTGCTGGATCTGGCGCAGGCGGTTGTCCATCTCTCGCCGCTCGGTGGCATCGGAAAAAAGCCAGATACCACCCCCATCGGGTAGGCGCGAACAGCGCACCTCAAGGCACTGGCCCGCGGCATTTTGCAATTCGGTAAAGCCGCGGAATGTGGCATCAATGCCGGCAGCAACAGATTGCGCCGCGAAATCTGTTTGCTGCATTACCTCGTTAATTGTCGGCTTCCCCGACAACTGTTCATCATCCAGCCGTAACACATCGGTAAAATTCGGGTTCTTGGCGGTCAGGTGCCCCGTGTCGCTTGTGATGGCCAATCCTTCGGATATATTGGCAAACATCTTTTCAAACAGGGCGTTTTTCTGGTGCAATTGGCGGTTGGACCGGTCCAGCCGCAACGCATTGGCGCGGAACACGCGGAATGAATGGTGCAGCTTGCCAATTTCATCATTGGCGACAGGTTTACGGCGCAACTGCGTACTGCGATCCCCTTGGGCAAGGCGCAGCATCGCGTCCGATATCGCCTTGATGTTGCCAGTGACATAGCCCGACACAAATATCGCCGCCAATAGCGCAACCGTGACACTGCCCAGCCCCGCAATCAGTATAACTGCCTTGGCCAGATCAATCGAGGTGGCGGTTTTCAGGCGCTCTTGCGATAGGAATTCCTCGGCGTTGCTGGCGAATTGGGCGGCCAGATCACTGATCGTGCTGGCATTATACTGAATGCGAAATAGCGCGTTCTGGCTCTCCAGTCTGCGCGAGAGTTCGCGGCGGCGCACCTCGAACAGCCCCGTTTCCCCTGCGGATATGCGATGCAGTTCCTGATACAGGTCAGATTGGGAATCTTGCGCATCCAAACCTGAAAAGGCGCGGCGCATATGTTGGTAGTTACGTCGATGTTCGCCCACCCCCATCAGATTTTCGGCACGTCCCGCCCCCACCAGTTCATTCGCCATCCCTTGCAATGCCAGCCAAATCCGGCGCTCGTCGCTTGCCAAACCGGAATCCGTGGATTGGCGATAAAATCGTGCTTCATGGCTCGAAAGAAGCACATTTAATACCTGTGCCTGATCCCGCTCGGAATTCAACCGCTCGGCCGCGCCCACCAGATCGGCAATCGCGGTTTTCATCTGGCGCACAGTGGCGGCGATTTCTTGTTCATAGGCGCTGACCGGAGATTGAGGCGCTACTTCTACATCTGGCCAGGTGTTCAATGCCGGTTTTAGTGTTTCCAGTAATATCCGCCCCTCGCGTTCAATCAGATAGGTCGACTTCAGGTTCAGCAGGAACGGGGCTGATGTGGCAATATCCGAAGACTGTTTAGACAGGCTTAGGGCGCGGGCAACCTGTGTCAGGGTCTGGCTGTGCAATTGTTCCAGACGTGTGCCTGCCCGATCCAGCGCATACCACGCGATGCCGCCGACAAACACGGTCGACATTGCCAGCAGCGCCAACGCAATCCACAGGCGTTGCCGGATGTCTGGGTTGAAGACGCGGCGCATTATTGTGACGCGTTTCGGGCTGCACCTTCTGGCGTGCGCACAAAAATATAGCCCAATCCGCGACGGGTTTGCAGATGCACGGGTTTGGAGGGCACCGGTTCGATCTTGCGACGCAAGCGTAGGATCAACACGTCAATGGTGCGGTCGACATATTGCGACAGATCACTGCCAAGCTGCGCCAGCAAATCGGCGCGCGGGATTATTTCGTCGGGCTTGCGCAGGAACACTTCCAGCAGGCGGTATTCGCCATTGGTCAGCGGAATTTCAGCACCCGTATGGTCAAATAACTCGCGTCGCGTGCGATCCAGCAGTTTATCGCCAAAGCGGATTGTATCGTGATCGTCCGGAACCACGGCAGCGCCGGTTGCAGGCCCCTTGCCATAGCGGCGCAGCACGGCACGGATGCGGGCCAGCAATTCGCGCGGGTTAAACGGCTTCATCAGGTAATCATCTGCCCCCGCCTCAAGCCCGACAATTTTATCGACCTCGTCACCAACCCCGGTCAGCATCACGATCGGCAGGTCCAGATGCTCGCGGATATGGATTGCCAGCGTCAAACCGCTTTCACCATTCAGGCGCAGATCAATCAGCGCCAGATCAACATCGGGTTTCTCGCCTAGGGCAAAAAACTCGGCGCTGCCTGCCATCGGCAATGGATCAAATCCGTTTTCCTGCAACAATGCTTCTAGCGCCAGACGCACATCCGCATCATCATCAATGATCGCGATTTTAGCCATACGACCCACGCTGCTATCTGTATTCATCGTCAATGGTCCCGTTCGGGTTTCAAATATAGTCTTGCACAGAATGTATGTGGAAATCCCATTTTATTTGAGCGGCGCGTGCGGCGTTGTAATATCTGTAACGATTGTAAGGCTGTTAACAAATATTCCCCTGAATTGTAGCTTTGTTAACCCTCGCGCCTACGCCTGCACCTTATGCCTGCTACGGTTCACAGGATCAAAACGCGCCCCGTGGAGGGAATCGCGCGATTTGAGATCATAACACCTGGGAGACTAACATGAAGAAAACAACCGTATTAAGCGCCGTTGCGATGGCTGCTGCATTTTCAGCGGGCAGCGCCTTTGCTGGCGAATTGAACGTCGTTTGCAGCAACGAGCAAGACTGGTGCGACCTGATGGCCAGCAACTATGAAGAAGCCACCGGCAACTCTGTTGCAATGGTGCGCAAATCCACTGGCGAAACACTGGCACAAGTCCGCGCCGAAGCTGGCAACCCAAAGATCGACGTCTGGTGGGGCGGCACGGGTGATCCGCACCTGATCGCCGCTGCCGAAGGGCTGACCCAACCAAGCGGTGCCGACACGTCCGAGCTGCTGGGCTGGGCGAAAAATCTGGCCGATATTTCGGGTGGACGCACGATTGGCATTCACGCGGGCGCTTTGGGCATTGCCTATAACGCCGATATTCTGGCCGAAAAGGGCATTGAGCCACCCGCCTGCTGGAAAGACTTAACGAACCCTGCCTATGCTGGCGAAATTCAGGTAGCGAACCCGAATTCATCGGGCACTGCCTATACCGAACTGGCGACATTTGTGCAGCTGTTTGGCGAAGACGAGGCTTTTGCCCTGCTGGCAGAAATCGGCAAAAACATCAACTCGTATACTAAATCAGGCTCTGCCCCATCCAAGGCTGCTGCCCGCGGCGAAACCGGTATTTCAATCGGGTTCATGCACGACATGGTGAAATTGGCTAAGGCGGGTTTCCCGCTGAAAATCGTATCGCCTTGCGAGGGCACGGGATATGAGGTTGGTGGTGTCAGCATCATCAAGGGCGCTAAAAATCTGGAAGAAGCCAAGGCTTGGGTCCAGTTTTCGATCAGTGCCGCTGCGCAATCGCGCGGGCCGGAAGTGGGCGTTTACAACGTGCCGTCCAACTCTAACGCGTCTGTGCCACCCGAGGCCCCCAGCCTGGAGTCAATCAAGCTGATCGACTATGATTTCGCCACATATGGCGCGACAGACACACGCGAACGTCTTTTGGCCCGTTGGGACAAAGATGTAAAACCTAAGTAACCAGTAAACTAAGTATCGGCGAAGCGCAGACCTGTTTGCGCTTCGCCATTCCATTTATTCATTTATAGCGCCAACCAGCCCTGAAGGAATGCCCAAATGACACGCACAGCTGGCCTCTGGCTCCTTGTGGGACTTATCGGATATTGCCTGATGCCGTGGTATATGGTCGACGGCGGGTTCTGGTCCTTTTCGTGGGTGACCGGGATTGCCGACGGTGAAACCGGCTCGGCACTGGCGTTGCTGCTGGGTCATGGCCACCTATGGCTGGCTGCACCTATTATTGCTTTTGCACTGGTTGCGACATCTCTTTACCTGATCAAAGCCCCTGTCAAAAAGGCCCGCCTAATCGTTTTCATTGCTTTGGCCGGTATTTTCCTGACTGTCCTGCAAGGGCTAGCCGTCGTGCGGGCAGGCCCGCGGTTTATGAACGATATTTTCATGGCACTTGGGGCGGAGGGTGGCCAAATCGGGCTGGGTGCAGGCGCACTTGTCACCCTTGTGGCGCTGCTGTTTATCCTGACCACCGGTTTTACCTCGATAGGTAAGGGTCGGGGCGATGCCTTTGTTGTGGGGTTGATCGGGTTGATCATCGCACTTGTGGGCGTGTTCGTGTTCTTCCCCGTCGCCCATATCCTGATCCGTGCGTTTGAGGTGGACGGGGGCTATTCCCTGACTGAATTTTTCCCGCGCTTTTTTTCGTCCGACCTGTGGGGATTAGGGTGTTTTATCGGTGGCTCTTGTGGCCCCGCGATCAATTCGGTGATCCTTGCGATCATGACGGGGGCAACCACGGTGATGCTGGGCCTTGCGTTCGCGCTGATATTCACCCGCACGGATTTTAAGGCAAAACCGCTGCTGCGCATCCTGACTGTGATCCCGATCATCACGCCGCCCTTTGTGATTGGTCTGGCGCTGATCCTGCTGTTCGGACGCACGGGGGCCGCAACGCAACTGTTTGCCGACCTGTTTGGCATCGAGAAGACCCGCTGGATATACGGCTTTGGCGGGGTATATCTGGCGCAGGTTCTATCCTTTACTCCCATCGCATTTCTGGTGCTGATCGGCGTGGTCGAGGGCATCAGCCCGTCGATGGAAGAAGCCAGCCAAACACTGGATGCCGACCGCTGGCAGACCTTCCGCTATGTGTCCCTACCCCTGATGCGGCCCGGGTTGGCCAACGCCTTCCTGCTGGGCTTCATCGAAAGCCTTGCCGATTTTGGCAACCCGCTGGTCTTGGGCGGCAATTTCAACGTGCTCTCGACCGAAATCTATTTCGCCATCATCGGCGCGGTCGCCGACCCCGCCAAGGCCGCAATTTTGGCGATTGCGCTGCTGACCCTGACGCTGGGTGCCTTTCTGGTTCAGCGCCAGTGGGTTGGCAAAAAATCCTACGCCACAGTCACCGGCAAGGCGGATTCAGGCCAGCATGCAGCGCTGTCGCGTGGCGTGAAAATCACTGCCTACGCCACCGCCCTGCCATGGGCCGCCTTCACCTTGGTGGTCTATTCGATGATCGTATTCGGTAGCTTTGTGAAGCTGTGGGGCTACAACAACAGCTTTACCTTTGATCACTACATCCGCGCCTTTGGTGTCAAGATCACCGATGCTGGCTGGCGTTTTACGGGCGTTGCATGGGACAGCTATTTCACTACCTTGCAGATCGCCAGCATCGCCGCCCCGCTGACAGCATTGGTCGGGCTGGCCACCGCGTACCTGCTGGTGCGCCAGAAATTCTTTGGCAAAGAGGCGTTTGAATTCAGCACCATGTTGTCCTTCGCCATCCCCGGCACGGTGATCGGGGTCAGCTATATTATGGCGTTCAACTTCCCGCCGATCGAACTGACCGGCACCAGCATTATCCTAATCGTGGTCTTTGTGTTTCGCAATATGCCCGTCGGGGTGCGCGGCGGGATTGCGGCGATGTCACAGCTGGATGCGTCACTGGACGAGGCCTCGATCACTTGCGGTGCCAACAGTTTCACCACCGCACGCCGCGTGATCGCCCCCTTGATGGGGCCGGCCATCATGGCCGCCCTGACCTACAGCTTTGTGCGGGCAATCACGTCCGTGTCCGCCGTGATCTTTCTGGTCAGCGCACGCCACAATATGGCGACGTCATTCATCGTTGGGCGGGTTGAAAACGGCGAATTCGGTATTGCGATTGCCTATTCCGCCGTGCTGATCGTCACCATGCTGACCGCCATCATCCTTTTGCAACTGATCATCGGAAAACGCACATTGCGGCGCGATACCCGCGTTCAAAAGGCGGCCTGATATGACACATTTCACCGGAGACAACAGATGACAACATCCACCACAGGTTCGGTTCAATTTGAAGGCGTTGTGAAAAAATACGGCGCGGTTACGGCGTTGCGTAAACTGGATCTGAAGATCGAACCGGGCACGCTTGTGACCCTGCTTGGCCCTTCGGGTTGCGGTAAAACCACCACCCTGCGCCTGATCGCAGGGCTAGAGCCATCTACCGAAGGCCGCATCCTGATTGGTGGCGAAGATGTGACCCATCTGTCGGCCACTTACCGTAAGGTTTCAATGGTGTTTCAATCCTACGCGCTGTTCCCGCACATGACGGTGCTGGAAAATGTGGCCTACGGGCTGACGGTGAAATCGGCGCCCAAAAACGAAGCACACCAGAAGGCCGAGGAAGGGTTGGAGCTGGTCGGGTTGGCCGGATATGGGCCGCGCCTGCCATCCGAATTATCCGGTGGTCAGCAGCAACGCGTTGCCGTGGCCCGCGCCATTGTGCTGGAACCTGAAGTTCTGTTGCTGGACGAACCCCTATCCAATCTAGACGCCAAACTGCGCCGCCATGTGCGCGAGGAGATTCGCCAAATCCAGCAAAATCTGGGGCTGACGGCGGTTTACGTGACACATGACCAAGAAGAGGCGATGGCTGTATCGGACCGTATTATCGTGATGAAAGACGCCGAAATTGCCCAAGAAGGCACGCCCCATGATTTGTATGAGCGGCCCAATTCCACCTTCATTGCCGATTTCATTGGTGACGCCAATCTGATAGATTGCGAAGTGATGGCGGCAAATGGTGAAACCGCCGACATCGAGGTCGTTGGTCATAAGCTGACCGTGCCCAATACCGACCGCCCCAAAGGCCCCGCCAAAATCGTGATCCGGCCGCACCAGATCCGGCTGTTTGGCAAAGCCAAGGACGGTGGGTTTGACGGCGTGATCAGCTATGCCGCCTATCTGGGCAACCAGATTCAATACACTGTGGATGGCGAATTGGGGCAGCTGTTTGTGATTTCCAACAGCGCAGCCAACCCACTGGCTATGGGCGATAATGTTTCGATAAACATTGATCCGTCCGACATCCGGCTAGTGGCAAATTAAACCGAAATGACAAAACCACATTCGATTATTTTCTGTGACATCGACGGGTGCTTGAACGCAGGCAAGCATGTTGCGCTTGATCTGGATGCCCTTGGGCATATTCGGGGGCAGATCAGCACGCTGGCAGATTTGGGCGTGATGTTTTCCCTATGCACTGGCCGCCCGCAACCCTATGCCGAAGCGATGGCACAAATTCTGGGCGTGCAAACCCCGTTTGTTTGCGAACACGGCGCTATGGTGTTTGACCCGCAGACCGAGCAGGTTTTTCCGATGCCGGAAAAACCTGACCTGCAAGTGATGACAGATTTACGACGGCATTTGCAAACCATCGTCGGGCAGGAAAACACCCATACGTTCGAGCCGGGCAATGAGTTCGGGCTGTGCCTGACCGGACCCGGGATTATTGAAAAATCATACGCTGAAATCAGCGCGATCAAAGACGCCTATCAGGCCCGATGTTCCGAATACGATGTGATCTGGGCCCCGTCGAATTGTGCTGTCGATATTTCCCCAAAAGGCATCAGCAAACGGACGGGTGCCGCATGGTTGCTGAACCGGTACGGAGCGGCGAAATGCACGACATATGCTATTGGTGACAGCGCAGGCGATTTTGCGGTTTTATCCTTTGTTGACCACGCCATGTGCCCCGAAAATGCCGCGCCAGAGGTGAAGACAATGTGTCAGAAAATAGCAAAGGCACCAACTGCGACGGGTGTGGTGGAAATTCTGGACACCATATTGAAAATGCAAAGCCACTAGTTTCGTAACATCCCTAAGGACCACCCCTCAAGGTTACATTTATTACAGTTTTTCAGGTGGTTATATCCGGCACTTTGCCCATGAAACCCCTTTTTCTCTTGACTCGGGCGCCCCATCCCGTGTCCACTTTTGACCATGCAAAAACACTGCCGCTACTGCTGGCATCCGCTATCAGCGCAGGCGTGATCCATGGGGGGAATATAAAATGTCATTACGACCTAACACATTCATGCGCACCATTCTGGCCGGCGCAACCGCAGCCATTGTGGCAACCGCGCCTGCACAAAGCACGGCACAGGAAATGTCGGCAGAGACGGATGCGTGGCTAAAAGCAAATGCGCTTGGCAGCTATTCCGATGGCACCGAGGACTGGGCCGATATTGTCGCCAAAGCCACCGCTGAAGGCGAGGTTGTGATCTATTCCTCCTCAGGCCGGATTGCTAAACTAAAGGACCACTTTGAGGCCCTATATCCAGGCATCACAATGACGCTGTTCGATCTGGGATCGGTCAAAACCATCGAGAAAACCGTGCGCGAACAAGACGCGGGCATCTATAATGTCGACGTGATCACCACTGGCAATTCGGGCCAAGTGATCCACGAGTTACTGGGTAAGGGGCGTATTTTCAACTATGTGCCTGCCCAATATATGGACCGAATTCCGGTCGAAAATCGTGATCCACTGCTGATCCGCGTGAACGAGGCGATTGTGTTTTTCTATAATACAGAGGCCAATCCTGATGGGCCGCCAATCACCAATGTCTGGCAGCTGACACAGCCCGATTTCAAAGGCAAAGTCGGTATCAAGAACCCGATGTCATCGGGGTCATCCCTGATGGGGCTGGCGACACTGGTGCAACACCCCGAGGAAATGGCCGCTGCCTATAAACGGCTGACGGGCGAGGACATCGTGCTGGGTGACGGTGTGCCGGATGCGGGATATGAATTCGTTGCCCGCCTGCTTGCCAATGATCTGGTGATCTTCAAATCCGGCTCCAAACTGGCCGATGCGGCTGGCAAGGCGGGGCAGGATGACGCCCTGATCGCGTTTACCAACATGACCTATATTTCGCGCAACGAATCCAAGGGCAATGTGAACGCCATTATGTCTGATCTCGATCCAGCATCAAAGATGGTTTACCCCACTTTCACCTCGGTTGCAGCCCAAGCGCCGCACCCGAATGCCGCCAAATTGTTCACCGCGTATCTGCTGGGTAATATCGACATCAACAGCGATACAGTGATTGCTAAACCCTATCTGGAAGGCGCAAGTTTTGATCTGTTACAAGGACTTGCACCCTATCACGATGCGGGCTCCGTTAGCCCGCGTTCTGACGTTCCACTACCTGAAGGCGGCGAAATCTGGGACGAAATGAAAGGCTGGTCAGTGTCCGATACGTTCATGTGGGAACAGGGGCCACGCTTGCGTGATTTCTGGCTCATCCAGTCCAGCCAATAAGACGGGCGGGCATTCAAACATGGAAGAAATCCGGCTTACCGGCATTCGCAAATCCTATGGCAAAGCGGTTGCGATCCACAATTTGGATCTGACCGTTCACCCGGGCGAGTTTTTAACGATCCTGGGGCCATCGGGCTGCGGCAAAACCACAACCCTGCGGGCAATTGCAGGGTTGGAAGAACCCGACGACGGAGTGATTGAACTGGGCGACCGCGTGCTGTTTTCGCGCAGTGAAGGTATTATCGTGCCGCCGGAAAAACGCGGGCTTGGCCTGATTTTCCAATCCTACGCCTTGTGGCCGCATATGACGGTCGCCAAAAACATTACGCTGGCACTGAAAGAGAAGAAGCTTAGTGCCAGCGAGATCGAAACGCGTCTGACAACCGCGCTTGATCTGGTGCAGATGACCGAATTGCGTGAACGTTACCCATCTGAATTGTCAGGGGGACAGCAACAGCGTGTCGCTGTGGCCCGCCTGATTGCGCTGCGCCCATCCGTACTGCTGATGGACGAACCGCTGTCCAATCTGGACGCCAAATTGCGCACCGAAATGCGCACCGGTTTGAAACGACTGCACCGCGATTTGAACGCCACCACGGTTTACGTGACCCACGATCAGATCGAGGCGCTGACCCTGTCGGACCGCATCATCATCATGGACGAGGGGCGGATCATGCAGGAAGGCACGCCTTATGATATTTACCACCATCCGGCGAACCTGTTTGTCGCCGAATTTATCGGTGATCCGCGGATCAATCTGTTCGCGGGGGATGTGAAGGCGGGGCAGTTGGAATGTAGTGATCTCTCCTTGCCCATAGCTAAACAACTGGCAGGGCGCGACGGCAAGCTGACCGCTTCAATCCGGCCCGAAAGCATTCTGGTTTCGGATAAATCCAAACCAAAATGGCTGCATGTCACTGTCGAAAACGTGCAGCCAACCGGCGCGGATACGATCATTCAGGTAGTGGCAGGAAAAACCCCGATCACCCTGTTGATGTCCGGTTTCAAGACAATGATTGAGGGCGCATCCCTATGGGTGGATTTCCCGCTGGAGGCGCTGAATTTCTATGACCCCGACAGCACTGTCAATCTCACCCCTGCCCTGTAAGGCATTGGAAAAAAGGTAGAAACGGGAATGGCATCAACTTTGGAACATAGCACAGGCCGCCCACCACTATGGTCGACCCGCAATCTGGGCTATCAGGTTTACCGGCTAAAAAACCGCCCCGAACTGGTGATCGGGGTGTTGTGTTTGGCGTTCCTCAGCTTTGTGGTTCTGGTGCCTTTGTTCCAGATTATCCGCGATGCGTTCACCTTTCAAAGCTATGATTTGTCTTATCGCCCCGATGGCGAAGTCGGCGCGTTCACCCTGTTCCATCTGGACCGCGTGTTCATGCAGCCGATCTCCAAAGCGTTGTTTTTCAAACCGCTGATCAACAGCCTGTCGATGGGCGTGGCCGTGACGGCCATAGGCGTCACGGTTGGCTCTGTCCTTGCGTGGCTGATGGTGCGCACGAATATCAAGTTCAAAGGCGTGTTTGGCGCAATGCTGGTGTTTCCCTATATGATGCCGTCGTGGGTGATGGCGCTGGCGTGGTTAAGCCTGTTCAAAAATGACCGGATCGGTGGGGCGGAAGGGTTATTGACCTACCTGTTTGGCGTGCGACCTCCCGACTGGATATCATACGGGTTCTTCCCCATCGTGATCACCCTGTCGCTGCATTACTATGCCTATGCCTATCTGCTGATCTCGGGCGCTTTGGCCACCGTGGATAACGAGTTGGAAGAGGCCGGCGCAATGAGCGGGATGAGCAAATGGCAATGCATACGCCGCATCACCATCCCGCTACTATTACCTGCCCTAGGGTCCGCCGTGGTGCTGACCTTTATCCGCATCCTTGGCACATTCGGCACCCCTGCCCTGTTGGGCCTGCCGGTGCGGTTTTTCACCTTTTCAACCCAGATTTACGCGTCGATTAATGCGCGCAATCAGGGGGATGCTTACGTTCTGGCGCTGGTATTGATCATCTTGGCGATCAGTTTCATCTGGATCAACAGCCGCATCATCGGGGTGCGTAAAAGCTATGTCACCATGACCGGCAAGGGGTTTCGCAAACGCGAGGCCAATCTGGGCGTGTGGCGCTGGCCCGCGACCATCGCCGTGATCGTGTTTTTGATCATCACCGTGTTCATGCCGCTGACCCTGCTTTTGTGGGAATCACTTACCCTGATCCCCGGTGATTACAGCTTTTCCAACCTCACAACTTACTTTTGGATCGGTCAGGGCGACGTTAATCTCGCTTATGGCGAAGCAGGCGTGCTGCATAACGGCGGTATCATGGAGGCCCTTGGCAACAGCGTCAAACTGGGCTTTTCGGCGGCCCTGTTCAACGGCTTCCTTGGCCTTCTGGTCGGCTATGCGGTTGTGCGCGGACGCGGGATGAAGATATCAAAATGGCTCGAGGGTATTGCATTCGCCCCATATATTTTCCCCTCTATCGCGCTGGGTGCGATCTATATCGGCATGTTCTCGACCTCGATCGGGCCCCTGCCCGCCCTCTACGGAACCTTCGCCATTCTGGTGCTGATCACCGTGATTAAAAACCTGCCGTTCACATCACGCACCGGCATCGCCGCAATGCTGCAAATCGACAAATCACTGGAAGAAACCGCGCGAGTTCAAGGCATTGGCTGGTTCCGCCGCATGTTCCGTATCATCATCCCGCTATCAATGAGCGGGCTGGTTGCTGGAATGTTGCTAACGTTTATCACCGCAATGCGGGAACTTTCGTTGATCATTTTGCTGCTGTCGCCAGGCAATATGGTGCTGACCGGCGTGATTTTTGCCTATCAAGAACAGGACATGGCCCAGCATTCGGGTGCTGTGACCCTGATGCTGGTACTGATCATTATCACCATCAGTGTGATTGTCAGATTGTTATCAGGCCGAGCCGGTGTTCAGGGGCTGAACAACAATTAGACATCTGGGCAATACCCACCCCGCAGCCTGCGAGACCCAAGGCATTTTATCCTGGATCCCGCCAGTAGGCCCATACGCACAAGGCTGTGACTTGACATTTGGTGTAATATATATTCAATTATCGCAATACTAATAACGCATGAACGGGAGGAATGAAAATGCTAGATGACAGCACGGACAATGCAAAGAGCATGTCGATCATCGTGACCAAAGGCTCACTAGACTGGGCTTACCCCCCGTTTATTCTGGGAACTACAGCCGCCGCAATGGATATGAAGGTGACGATGTTCTTTACCTTTTACGGCCTCCCGCTGTTGAAAAAGAAACTGAATATGAAATTCACCCCATTGGGCAATCCTGCGATGGAAATGCCGATGTTTGGTGGTCACATGGCGATGCCAAACATTCTGTCGGTTCTGCCCGGTGTTGGCAGTGCTGCCGGCAAGATGATGAAAAACCTAATGAAGCAAAAGGGCGTCGCCTCGATCGAGGATCTGCGCGAGGCATCTGTTGATCTGGATATCCGCATGATCGCCTGCCAGATGACGCTTGATCTGTTTGAATACAAACCAGAAGACATGATCGACGGCATTGAATTGGGCGGGGCTGCGACCTATATGGAAGTGGCTGCGAAATCCGACATCAATCTGTTTATCTAACAACAATCAACCAACATAAAAGAGGTTACTATGGCTGAACATGAACTGAACGCAGAAGGTCTGAACTGTCCGCTGCCGATCCTGAAAGCAAAAAAAGCGCTCAAAGGTATGGATGTTGGCGACACGCTGAAAATCCGCTCGACCGATCCGGGTTCGGTTGCCGATTTCGCAGCATTTTGCACGCACACAGGCAACGAGTTGATGAGCTCATCCTCCGAGGGCGACATCTATCTGTTTGAAATTAAACGCGCTTAACCGCCGTTTAAAACTATAATCCTGATTGGCCCCGCATAACCTTGCGGGGCTTTTCTTTTGCGCTTCAGCTGGTTTTCACCCGTTGCACAAAATCCAGAAACCGTGCAACCCACGGGTTAGCCGACGTATTTCGCTGATGGCAAAACCCAGCCAGAACATTACCCGTTACGATGCCGTCATTGGCCCCGTCAATGCCATTGCCACGGATTATCTTTCGGCCAAACCTTGTGCCCGCATCCACATTGTCCAGCCGCGCGTAATGAAATTCGTGCGCGTGGGCCACACCATCACGTTGCCCCCAAATGTGGTCTGGCGTGGTGGTGTATTCCACCAACCCGCGCCCCTGCGGGCGCTCGCACATCACCGCATCCGCGCTCACCACATTACACATCTCATGGGCCTCGCCATGCCACGCCATGCTGCGGCACAGATACATCAACCCACCGCATTCCGCATAACACGGCATTCCGGCCGCCAGCACCTGTTTGATCTGCCCACGCAGCGCGGTGTTAGCCGACAGGGCGGCCATCTGGGTTTCCGGAAACCCCCCGCCCAGAAACAGCCCGTCAACATCGGGCAGTACGGTGTCCGACAGCGCGTTGAACGGGATCAGTTCAGCCCCCAGTGCCGCAAAAGCGTCCAGATCATCGGCGTAATAGAACCCGAAAGCCCGATCCCGCGCATAGCCGATGCGCAGGCCTTTGAACCGCGCCGTAACGGCCGATGGTGCGGGCACGTCCAGAACGGGCGCGGTTGCCGCTATTCTCATCAATTCGTCCAGATCAACCTGCCCGCCGACAATCCGCGATATTTCCGCGATCTTAGTATCCAGATGTTCGGTTTCCGACGGGGTGGTCAGACCCAGATGTCGCTCGCCAATATCCAGCGCCGGATTTCGCCCGACGGCACCAATGACGGGGATGTCCGTGTAGGCTTCTACTGCCGCCCGCAGCTTGCCCTCGTGGCGCGGCCCGCCCACCTTGTTCAGGATCACGCCGGCAATGTTCACCTCATCAAACGCCTGATACCCCAGCAGCAGCGGCGCAATCCCGCGGGTCATCCCGCCTGTGTCGATCACCAGAATAACAGGGGTTTGTGTGATCTTGGCCAGCGCTGAATTGGCGTCTGTGCCATCCAGTTTCACCCCGTCATATAGCCCCTTGTTGGCCTCGATCATCGCCACATCTGCATTGCGCGAACGATCCCACATCAACGCGGTAAATTCACTGACTGACATGGTGTTATAATCGAGATTGTAACAGGGCCGCCCGCTGGCCGCTGCCAGCCACATCGGGTCAATATAATCCGGTCCCTTTTTGAAGCACTGCACCACATCACCCCGCGCCGTCAGCGCGCCCGCCAACCCCGTGCTGATCACAGTTTTACCGGATGATTTATGCGCCGCCGCGATCATGAAACGTGCCATGCCCAAACCTTTTCAAAAGAAACCTACAGCCCCGACACTGGCCACGTCCGCAAACGCTATCACGTAAACCCTATCAGAAATCAGGGTCGGTAGGGTCGATATTGCTGTCAGAAAGGTTCATTGGCAATATCCGAAATGCCACCACACCCATCCCGGCAATCATCACCGCCAATGCAACACCGCCCAGCCCCAAGGCCCATTCATAGATTGAGGGGGTGTAGCTGTTGATCGCACCATCAGCAAAAGTGCTGGTCACTTCATAGGCGGGAAAAATTTCCAGCGGGAAAGCCTGACCCCCGATGATGATTCCATAAAGATGCATCAGCCCCCCCAGAATGATCAGGACAGAGGCAAACATAACCTGCCCCTTGCTGGTCTTTTCGGCGTGGCGCAACAGGATCAACGCTGGAACAACCCCGCCAATCAGCACCTGCCCGATCCAGAACAACGGGGTAAACATGGTGTCGCCAAACAGGATGAAGCGCTCGAAATCGCCATGCTCGGCGGCGTATAGATTTGTCAGGTGTCGCACTGCGGTGAAATACAGCACCGCCACAGCGAACACACCCAGCAACCGGCCCAGACGTTTCACCAGATTTGGCCCGATATAGCGCCCCGTCAACGGGAAGGTGGTGCCCAGAACCAGAATGAAAAATGCCAGTCCGAACGAAAATGACATGATGATAAACAGAGGTGCCATGATCGCGGCGTCATAACCGGGGCGCGCCACCAGCCAGCCAAAGATCGATCCCGTGCCGGTGGTCAATGCCAGCCGCCAAACAAAGGCCGCCGTGCCGACAGCGCGGACCACTCCAGGTGCAATGCCGCGGGCCATCTGCACGAACAGATAAGCGCCGACTATGGCGAAAAACCCGTTATATAATATGATGTTCCACGCGAAAATGGATGTGAAATTATAGGTGGTCATCGCCACAATCAAACGATCAGGACGACCAAGGTCCAGCACCAGCACGACCAAACCCCCAGCCAGCAAAGCAATCGACAACAAACCCGAATACCGTGCCATCGGCTTGTTCTCGATCTTGCCAAAAACGGACGCAATGGACGCCACATTCAGCGCGCCCGAGGCCGCAACGATCAGGAAAATTGCAAACACATGCGGCAGGCCCCAGACAATCTGGTTGTTCATGCCGGTAACGATATGCCCGTTGTGCTCAATGTAAAGAACCGACAGGCCAGCCGCCACGATGAACGCGCCCATAATAGCGGCAATCATCCAGATGGCGGGGGTCGGTTTGACCTCGCGATAGACAGTGCGCTCCATGTATTCAGTCTCCATTCCCTTACAGGTTCGAATAGCGAACGCCGGGGTTTAGTCTTAAATCGTCCCGCAGGCCGATCGAGTTGTAGTTTTTCAGGGCCTTGGCGATCTCACTTTCGGGATCATTCAAGTCACCAAACATCATCGCGCCATAACCCGTGGCCGAACAGGATTCCACACAGGCCGGAATGCCGCCTTTATCAACGCGGTGCACACACAGGGTGCAGCTCTCGACCGTGCCTTTGCCGCGTGGGGCGTAGGACTTTTGATCCTCGACGTCCTCGTGCACGAACGAACGTGCCTTGAACGGGCACGCCATCATGCAATAGCGACAGCCAATGCAGGTATGTTTATCAACCAAAACGATGCCATCCGCCCGCTTGAACGACGCGCCAGTTGGGCATACGTCCACACAGGGCGGCTCTTCACAGTGCTGGCACATCATCGGCAAAGATGCCTCGCGGCCGGTTTGCTTGTGGGTCAGGTCGACCTTGCGGATCCATTGGGCGTCGGTTTCCGGATTGCCATCCAGCTTCCAGCCATTCTCGTCCGAGCAGGCTTTGACGCAGGCGTTGCAATCGGTCGCGCATTTATTCACATCAATCAACAAGCCCCAACGTTTGTCGGGGTCCGCGTTGGCGCTCGCCTCACCGCCAAAGGCCATCAGGGTCACGCCGGGGGCCAAAGTTACTGATGCCACCGCCGCACCGGATTTGAAAAAGTCACGCCGGTTTATTTCAGCGGGACGAACGGCGGTTGAATTCAATGCGGGCAATTTCATTGCAACACCTCGTCAAGATAGGTTGCGATTTCATCTTCTGTCGGCGCAGGTGATTGCATCAATAGCTTTGTGAAACCTTCTTCGGGTTTCGAATTATGGCACTGGAAACAATCGATTTTCACAGCGGCGTATTCGTGGCAGCTGCTACAGAATTGTCCGTCCGCCTTGACCGAAATCGGCAAAGCATCCGGCCCCGTCACCGCGTGACACGCCACGCATTCCTTAATGGAATATTGCGTGTCACGGTTGCCCAGGCGCATGGTTTCATCCCGATCATGGCGTAACAGGCGCATGTGATTGATCCGCATATATGCGTTCCCCTCTGGGTGCGCAGCGCCTACTGCCTTGGGAATTTCAGGATACAAAGATCCCGCAGATGCCCCGCTCGCGGCCAGCCCGCACATGATCAGAAGGGATGCTATCAGCCGCTTCATATTTTACGCTCCAAGACCCATTTTTATGTAACCGGTCGGGCAAACATCTGCGCAGATGTGGCAACCGATACATTTTCCGTAGTCAGTTTCCACGTAGCGCCCGACCGTGCGGTCCGATTTCTTGACACGGCTAACAGCGTCTTGCGGGCAGTAGATCACGCAGTTATCGCACTCGAAACACATGCCACAAGACATGCAGCGCTCGCCCTCTTTCTGGGCTTGTTCTTCGGAATAAGCAATGATGCGTTCTTCAAAGTTGCCCAGCACATCGTCAGCCCCGATATGCACCTCGTCCCGCACTTCGCGTTTGACAAAATCAAAGTGGCCTTTGAACAGCTCGTTATGCTTGATTATTTGCGAATTCGAGCGGTCCTCATAGTTGTGAACCGCATATTCCGCTTGGTCTGTTCCGGCTGCTTGAATGTGGTCATAGGCCGCAGGCGCGTGGCCTCGCTGTCTCAGTTCTTCCAGCAGGTTGAAATGAGGCGCATCGATTGGTGGGCGCTTTTCAACTTCGCCATCATCCAGAAAATCGGTGATTGCATCAGCCGCAATGCGCCCGTGACCAATCGCGGTGGTCAGCAGGTGTGGCTTCAGAATATCACCGCCCGCAAAATGTTTTTCACGACCTTTCACGGCATACGTTGGCTCAACATCTATCGAACCGCGACCATTGTCGAAATCTTCCATGCCAGTGAAATCGCCGAACTGGCCGATGGCGGAAATGATGATGTCGGCTTCCAGCACAAATTCGGTGCCTTCAATCGCTTCAGGCGCATTGCCCTTCATCACGCATTCGCACATCTTCATGCCGGTCGCCAAACCGGCATCATCAACGATCAGCTCAAGCGGCATAACCCCGCCCTTGATGTCCACACCTTCGCGCAGCGCGTCTTCACGCTCGTGTTCGGCAGCGGTCATTTTTTCAATCGGGAACAGCGATGTCAGCGTCGCTTCCATGCCATCACGCACCAATGATCCAGCCACATCATGACCAAGGAAATCTGTGGCATCGTCTTGGCCAGTGTCGCTGATGTTACCCAGACGACGCGCGATGGATGCAACGTCGATTGAGGTGTCGCCACCGCCAACCACGATCACCTTTTTCGCTGTGCCCAGAACATAGCCCTGATTAAATGCGTCAAGGAAATCAACGCCGTTAATGCAGTTTTCGGCGGCTTCCCAACCGTCCAGCGGCAACCCACGTCCGTTTTGCGCCCCCAATGCCCAGAACACCGCATCAAAGGCTTTGTCCAGTTCGTCCACCGAAACATCGGTGCCAACGCGGGTATTGCAACGCACATCAACGCCCATCGCGGTGATGCGGCCAATTTCTTTGTCCAGCATGTCACGCGGGGTCCGGTAGCCGGGGATGCCGTATCGCATCATACCGCCCAGTTCGCTATGCTCTTCAAACAAGGTGACCCCGTGGCCATCTTTGCGCAGGAAAAACGCTGCCGCAAGGCCCGCGGGCCCGCCGCCGATGACCGCGATTTTGCGGCCCGTGTCGGTGCCCACTTCGGGGGCTTTTACGTCGTTTTCATTGGCCCAGTCGCCAACATATTGCTCAACCGCGTTGATGCCGACGTAATCGTCGACCTCGTTGCGGTTACAACCAGCCTCGCAGGGGGCCGGACAAACGCGGCCCATCGTGGCGGGAAACGGGTTGGCTTCGACCATGCGCTCAAAGGCGTATTCTTGCCACGCCATGCCCTCGACCACAGGTTTATCCATGCCGCGTGCAATCGCCAACCAGCCACGGATTTCATGGCCCGACGGGCATGACCCCTGACATGGTGGAGTTTTGTTGATGTACGTCGGGCACTTGTACGATGTGTCCTGCACAAAGATTTTGTCTTCCAGATCAAAATCCGCTTCGGTTTCGCCTTCTTCGTAGCGCCGGTATGAGTTGTGTTGACCGTCCATCTTATTTCTCCTCCGTTGCTGCCGTCTCCGGCGCGTCATCTTCTTCTGTTTCTTGGCTGTCCAGTATGACGGCGTTGGCGACCAGTTGGTGCACCGACATAATGTCGTCCATCTCATAGCCGTATTTCGGCATCACCTTGGAAAACTGGGTTTTGCAAATGGCGCAGATCGCTGCCATTTTGTTAACGCCGTGATCCTGCGTGACCTGTTGCAGCGCTGTCATCCGCGGTTTCGCGCCCTTGATGCGCAAATCCATCAAATCATCGGTCAGCAATCCACCACCGCCTCCACAGCAGAACGTATTTTCGCGGATGGTGTCCTGTTCCATGTCGTGGAAATGGTTACAGACCGCTTGTAGCACTTTGCGCGGCAGATCAAATTGGCCGCCTTCCTTGCGTCCCATGCTTGATCCACGCGCCACGTTACAACTGTCGTGATAGGTCATCACGAATTCGTCGTTTTTGGATTTATCTATTTTCAGGATGCCATCATCAATTGCATCACTGGTAAATTCCATGATGTGCTGCGGGATAGGGTAGTTCTGATCCAGAAAATCAAATGGCCCTGCCAGTGTGTTCAAAAAAGAATATCCAACCCGCCACGCATGGCCACATTCGCCGAATATGATCCGCTTAACGCCCAGATCCTTGGCCGCCTGACGGATGCGCCATGATACTTCGCGCATGTTTTCGTAACTGCCGATGAACATGCCAAAATTTGCCGCCTCGGAGGCGTAGGAACTGATTGTCCAGCTAACGCCCGCTGCGTGGAACACTTTGGCATAGCCCAGCAAACCGTCGATATGCGGTTCGGCGAAAAAGTCAGCCGAAGGCGTGATCAGCAGAATATCAGCGCCTTTCACATCCAGCGGCAACTTCACCGCGATGCCTGTTTCCTCTTCCAGATCTTCTTCCAGATCTTCCAGCGTGGCACGCAGGGCTTTGGGGTTCAGGCCCAGATTGTTGCCCGTCTTTTTCAGCTTGGCGATGATCTCGTTGCAGTATTTCTGCCCCATACCAACACTGTCCAAAATCTCGCGCGCAGCCATCGAAATTTCGGCGGTATCAATGCCAATTGGACAGGCCACTGCACAGCGTCGACATTGCGAGCACTGGTGATAATAAGTATACCATTCGTCCAGAATTTCTTTGGTCAGATCACGCGCGCCCACCAGCCACGGGAAATATTTGCCCGCGAATGTAAAATAGCGGCGGTAAACCGAACGCAGCAAATCTTGGCGCGCAACCGGCATGTTTTTCGGGTCACTCGTACCTAGGAAATAGTGGCACTTATCAGTGCAGGCGCCACATTTTATACAGGTATCGAGGTAAACCTTAAAGGCGCGGTTTCTCTCGGCCAACTCGCCCAGTTTGGCAATTGCCACCTCTTTCCAATCGTCCAGCAACTCGCCAGGAAAACCCAATGCCTCGTTATGAGCGGGGGCGGCGGCATATGTATTACTGTCCGCCATCGCACCGCATTCAAGTTTCGGGATTTTGAACGGATCGCCTACGGATTTGCTGGCGTCGTCTGTGTTCATGTCATGCGGTGCCATCTCAGCTATCTCCTTCTTCGGGGATGCCTTCGGGCAACGGGGACAATTGTTTTGCCCATGCGGACAAATGCCGGAATTCGCGGGCGTTATCGACCTGCGTGCGCGACGGGGCAAAGAACAGACCAGGCGCGTGCATCAATTTGGAGATCGGGAAGATGATCATCAGGATCGCCACCAGCCCCAGATGGATCAGCACACCGACGTTCATCGGCAACGCGTTAATCTGGAACCGCATCAGGCCCAGAAAGAACTGTTTGACGGCCAAGATGTCGACCGGCATGACAAATTTCATCCCCATACCGGTGATGACAATACCCAGAAACAGGATCAGCATCAGATAATCGGACGGGCTCGAAATGTAACGGATGCGCGGTACCACAATGCGACGGAGCAATAAGCCGCCAAGGCCGATCAGCATTGCGAAAGACGCGTAAACGCCGATTGGCTGGATCAGCTCAACCCACCACCAGACCGGTTGGGTGAAATAGCGCAAATGGCGTAGCAGAACCAGCAGCATGCCCGCATGGAACAGGACCGCGAATATCCATATCCATTTGTTGGATTTGAACAGGCTTTGAAAGAACGCCACCTCTTTGAACATCCGGAACCAGACACCTTTTTTGGTGCGCGGCGCGGGTGAAACCGGGATCTTCAACGGTGCTGGTGTGCGGGCGTATTTAAACACCTTCATTCCGGTGCCAACGATCATAATAACCGTGGCCACATAGAACAGCACTGCATAAAGTGTTGACAACACTTGAAGTCCTCCCAGACAACGCCCCCCGAATTTATTGCTTTTGTTTCGGGGGGTTAGATAGGTTTATACGCAGCCAGTTGGCTTTGGCAGACCTGCAATTTTACAGGCTTGCTTGGCTGGACCATATGGAAACAACTCATACATGTATTTGTTGTTGCCAACTTCTGGGCCCATGGATTTTTTGATCGATTTGATCAAAACGCGCACAGCCGGGGCAATTTGGTATTCCTCGTAGTAATCACGCAGAAAGTTGACCACAGCCCAGTGCTCGTCATCCATTTCGACTTCTTCTGCTTTGGCAATCACGGAACCCAATTCAGGTGTCCAATCGGACAGATTTGTGATGTAGCCTTCTTCGTCGGTTGCGATCTCTTGACCGTCTAGTTCATATGACATTTTAGTATCCTTGCTTTGATCGGTTTCTATCTTTTCGGTTGTTTCTTACAGCCAGTTTTGCGTGCGGTCCGTTGTGGCCGCCAATTCCACAAATCCTACGTAGTCGACGGCTTTCACACCGTCCATCAGACGTCCCTCGTCTATGCCACGTGCTTTCAAATCCGGTGCCAGAACCGCCAGCGTGACATTTCCTGACATGGCGGCCATTGCATCGGCCAATTCTGTATTTGAGGCCGCGCCATAAACGCCGTCCTCAATCAGCAGAATGGTATCGCCCGCTTTGGCGTGCCCCAGACAGCTTAGCAATGTCTGCGTTGCAAAGGGTGATTTGTTAACTGTGTGTAAAGTTGCCATATCAGCCTCCTAAAAACTCAAAATTACATCTTGGTCGGCCATCACGTCGGCCATTTCAGACCGGCTGACAATGCGGATCGACGGCTTTTCGACGTAATCCTCATCTTCGTCTTCCCAAGTGATGTCCTGCAAATCGTCTGCGGTTAGGCCACGCTCATCCAGCGATTCCTTCTCGACGAACAGCTTGGTCACCTCGTAATCGCCCAGCGCACGGAAAGTCGGCGAGAAGTTCTTGACACCGATTTCTTTCGTGTCCTGGGATTTCACCAGTTGAAATACACCATCGTCAAGGAACGCAAGGCTCACATCCTGGTCAAAAGCCGCGCCAATCAGCACAACTTCTAGCGATTCCAGCGCGTAAATCGTGCCATAAGGCGCTTTACGATTTACATAGAGGAATTTTTTAACACCATCTTCCATGTCTTTCCCCCTAGTCCCCGAATGTCAGCAGTCGATCAGCGTCGATGCCCATTTCAATGAGTTGTCCAAGACCGGAAATCCGGAACCCCTCGGCAATATTATCGGCATCTTTGCCTTGGCGGTCTGCCTCGTTTTTGTCCAGCAGACCACGGCGTTGGGCAGCCGCGATACAAATCACCAGATCGGTGCCATGCTCGGCGGCCAATGCTGTCCACTGTTCCTGAATGTTGCGCTCATCTTGCGGCGGGATCGATAGGCGCGTGCCCACATTAACCCCGTCGTGATAGAAAAACACCCGTGGAACCTCGTGGCCGGCAGCAATCGCTGCGGTCACGAAATGATAGGCCGTATCAGACGCTTGGTGCGTATAAGGGCCTTCGCTGACTACTACTCCGAATTTCACGTTATTCGCCTCTTAGAAGTGGATATGTGCGGATTGGTTCATGGACTTGCGTGCGCCAGTCCATGTATCCAGGTGGTGTTTGGTGAACGCGAGGTCAGTCATGTCAAAGAACCGGCTCCAACCGATACGTTCGATCCATTCGCCCATCCGCTCCCAATGTTTCGCATCTTCCTTGTAAGCCTGGACGATGCGCTTCACGACAGCGTTCACTTCTGGCCAATGCGGTGCGTTGTTGGGCAAGTTGGCAACCGCCAACTTGTGGAATGTTGGTTTGGAGCGCGCGTTGGAGTGCTTGCCACCAACCCAGATCGCGATCTTGGTGCTGTCTGCACCGTTGATTTGCATCGGTGGGCACGGTGGATAACAGGCACCACAGCAAACGCATTTCTTCTCGTCAACTTCCAGAGTTGCCTTGCCGTCCACCATCGCAGGGCGGATCGCGGCCACAGGGCAACGAGCCACAACGGCAGGGCGCTCACAGACGTTGGCAACCAGATCGTGGTTGATTTTCGGTGGTTTGGTATATTGCACGTTGATTGCAATATCGCCTTGGCCACCACAGTTGATCTGACAGCAAGATGTGGTGATCCGTACGCGGTTTGGCATGTGCTCGTTGATGAATTCATCATGCAACATGTCCATCAAGCCCTTCACAACACCCGAGGCATCCGTGCCCGGAATATCGCAATGCAGCCAGCCTTGCGTGTGCGAAATCATCGAAACGGACGCACCGGTACCGCCCACAGGAAAACCACCTTCGCCCAAACGGTCGATCAGCGGCTGAACTTTGGCCTCGTCGGCCACCATATATTCAATGTTGGAACGGGTGGTAAAACGGATATGGCCATCGGCAAATTCGTCACCGATGTCGCACAGGGTGCGTATGGTGAAAACGTCCATCTGGCGCTGGGTGCCGGCGCGAACAGTATAGATAACATCGCCGGATTTGGCGACGTGACGCAGAACACCGGGGCGCGGGCGATCATGGTAATCCCATTTACCGTGATTCTTTTCCATAACCGGATGCATATACTGAAAGTGATCCGGCACACCAACTTCATCGGCGGTTCTTGGAGTGACTTTTTCGTCGTTCATTTTCTTCTCCCTGTCTCTGCACCCCCCTCAGGGCCGCAGAGTTGTCTATTTCAGTTAACCCAGACCGGATGATTACCCGTCGACCGTCATACCTGCGTCCAGCGCTTTACGCTCGAACCACTTGGCGGCCTCTTCATCGAAATCATCGGTACGAACATAGCTGGATGTACGCGGGTGGTTGACCATATTCGGGTCAGCCTCGACACCAACAGCCTCGAGGAAGGACGGAAGACCAATCCGGTCGATGGTTTCCCCGACCCGTTCGTGCTCCAGTGCGTTGTCGGCAAAGAATTCGATGCACTCTTCGGCAAACTCCTCCAGCGCCTCATAGTCCTCGTCGGTTTCCAGCTTGATGAACGGTTTAACCATAATGCCCATCATGTCGCCCACTTTCAGCGACCGCTTGCCGCCGATCATCACCGATACACCTTTGTCATCACCCGGGCTCAGCGCCTTGGTCATAACGTTGATACAGTGCATGCAGCGCACACAAGATTTGTTGTCGATGTCCATTGTATCATCGTCATTCAGCGAAATCGCGCGGGTCGGACACATCGAAACAACGGTGTCGATGGTGTATTTGCGGCCCTTCTCGGCGATGTGCTCTTTCACCTTCTCTTGGTTGATCTTGATGTCGTCGCGCCATGTGCCAATCACCGCGAAATCAGCACGGTGGATCGCGTTCACACAGTCATTACCACAGCCCGAAAACTTGAATTTGAACTTATAAGGCAGCGACGGACGGTGCATTTCATCCAGGAAACGGTTGATGATGCCGCGGTGCGCTTTGGCTTCATCAAAACAGGATTGCTCGCAACGGGCAGCGCCCACACAGCTCATGGCGGTGCGCAATGCAGGGCCAGCGCCCCCCAGATCAAAACCCAGCTCGTTAATCGCGTCAAACGCTGCTTGGGTGTTATCTGAAGTACAACCCTGCAACATGATGTCACCGGATTGACCGTGTAGCGCGATCAGGCCCGAGCCATGCTCTTCCCATACGTCACACAATTTGCGCAGGATTTCGGTGGTATAGTGAAAGCCGGGAGGCGGCATAACACGCAGGGTGTGAAATTCTTTTGATTCAGGGAATTTGTCAGCCACTTCGGAATAACGCGGGATAATACCGCCGCCATACCCGTAAACAGAAACAACGCCACCCTTCCAATACCCTTTACGGTTTTCATAAGAGTGGTTCAACTGGCCCATAAGGTCATTCATCATCGGGGCGTATTTTTCGCCCTTGGCATCACGCAGCCGCTTTAGGCCGGTTACAAAACTCGGCCAAGGCCCGTCCTCCAACTGGTCCAACATCGGTGTTGGGTGGATTTCAGCTTCTTTGGCTTTGCCGTCTTTATGATCGCCATCTTTCATAACAAACTCCCTTTTCGCGCGTTTCATCGGGTTTTGTCCCCCGAATTCATTTAAGCCCCAGATTTAGATGTCTTGCCTGATTAGCATTTCTGCAGAATTCAGTAGACCGAAATCGTGAGCCTTCGTTTAGATTGATTTTACATTACACTTTTTGAATGTAAAGATAAAGCTGTCGCAGATTGCACATTGCATCTAAATATTCCGATAATTAGATACGAAACGAAACAATCTAACCCAATCAACCACGGAGGCGTAATAGTTGGAGAACCGCAACACACAATTCCCCGACAGATTTAATCTGGCTTCAGCCACGGACGCCGACTATCAAGCATGGCGTATGATCAAGCTGGAACAAGCGACTGATTTACTTGCAAATTCCGAACCCGTGCAGATTGGTGACCTTTCGGCGATAACACCAGCCGAACATGATGAATTGTTTCGAAGATGCGAAATATCAAATGCCGTTTTTTACCGTGATACCAAAAAAACTAACCATCCCGATGCGGTTAGTAATTTATTGCGGCAATTCGCCCAAAACATGGGTTTGCGCATTGCCGAGAAGCACAGATCAGCCGGAAAAGACGGAATCGTTTCGCTGCAGGTCTCTGATTCTGTCGGCCAAAAAGGCTATATCCCCTACTCAAAGAAACCGATGAACTGGCACACCGACGGATACTATAATGCGCCCGATGACAAGATCCGCGCCATGGTGCTGCATTGCGTGCGCGCCGCCGATACTGGCGGGGTCAATCAGGTTTTTGACCCCGAAATTGCCTATATCCGGCTGCGCGACGAAAACCCCGATTTCATCACTGCCTTGATGCATCCGTCCGCCATGACCATCCCCGAGAACGTTGAAACAAACGGCAAGGTGCGCCCCGCCAGCATCGGCCCTGTGTTTGAAGTGAACCCGCAAAACGACCATCTGGAAATGCGCTATACCGCGCGCACCCGTTCGATTGAGTGGCGCGATGATACGGCCACGCATGCAGCGATAGCGTTCCTGCAATCGGTGCTGAATTCGGATGATCCCTATATACAGACGATCAAAATGCAGGATGGCGGTGGCCTTCTGTGCAATAATTCGCTTCACAACCGCACCGGTTTTGACGCAAACAGCGAAAATGCCAGCACACGCCTTATGATGCGTGTAAGGTTCCATAATCGCGTTACAGGGAGAACATAAATGGCCAGACTTAGTGATCTTATCATCGGGCACCCCGAAATCGACACCTTCATTGCGCTTGAACTATTGGTCGCCCACGCGGGCGAGTCTGGCGAGATGTTTCTCGAGTTCGACGTCAAACCTGATTACAAGGACACCCCGAAAAAATGGGAATGGCGGTTGGAATCCGTTTTTGCCGCGGGGTTGAAATATGTCTGACGAAGTCATCACCGATGTTGCCGAATTCAACTTTCCGTTCAAAAAGCATGTGACGTTGAAAAACGTGGCCTACGATAATGGCTCGAACTGGCTGCGCGTCACCATCCGCGAACAACGCCGCTTTACCATCTTTGATCTGGACCCCGTCAATGCCGCCGATTTCGGTGCCACCCTGTCGGAATGGGCAAAAACCAACCAGGGCTAAGCGCCTATTGAAAGTGAACCACATGGATTTCCTCCCGATTTTCCTCGATATTCGCGGCAAGAAACTGGTCGTTGATGGCGGCACTACGGTGGCCGCACGTCGCGTTGAACGCGCCTTGCTTGCTGGCGCGAATGTCCACGTGTTTGATGCCAATCTTAGCGATGAATTTGCCACCCTTATCGGGCACGAGAACCTGACGCATCATACACGGGCGATCACCGAGGCTGACATTGCCGGTGCCATCGTCGCTTATGGTGCCTCCGAAGACGATGCCCGTGACGCTATCCTGCACAAGGGCGCAAAAGCGGCCAATGTTCTGGCCAATGTCGCCGATGTTGGTGAATACTGCGACTTCATCACCCCCTCTGTGGTGGATCGCTCGCCCTTGGTCATCGCCATTTCTTCCGGCGGCACCGCCCCCGTGATCGCCCGCATCCTTCGCGCCCGAATCGAGAGCCTGCTGCCCCCTGCCTATGGGCGCATGGCCGAATTTCTGGGCCAGTTCCGCGACCGTGTGCTGGCGGGAATCAAAAGCACGACCCAGCGCCGCCGCTTTTGGGAAACCATGATTGATGGCCCCGCCGGTGATCACTTTCTATCCGGCGATCTGGAAAGTGCGCAAACCCATCTGCTGGATTCGCTTGCCTGTGCCACCGGCAAAGGTGCGCCTTGCGAGCAAGGCGAAGTTTTCCTTGTTGGGGCTGGCCCAGGCGATCCGGACCTTTTGACCTTCCGCGCCTTGCGCCTGATGCAACGCGCCGATGTCGTTCTGTATGACCGTCTGGTTGCTGACGACATTCTGGAACTGGTGCGTCGTGATGCCGAACGTATTTACGTGGGCAAACGCCCCGATCACCACACCATGTTCCAAGAAGACATCAGCGCCTTGATGGTCAAACTCGCCAAAGACGGCAAACGCGTGCTGCGCCTCAAAGGGGGGGACCCGTTCATTTTCGGGCGTGGCGGCGAAGAAATCGAAATGCTGGCCGAAAACAACATCCCGTTTCAGGTGGTGCCCGGCATCACCGCCGCCGCTGGTTGCTCGACCTACGCCGGTATTCCGCTGACCCACCGCGACCACGCCCAATCCTGCATTTTCGTCACCGCACACGGGCGCGACGGGGTGCTTGATCTGGATTGGGACGTCTTGACGCGCAAGAACCAGACCGTCGCGGTTTACATGGGCCTGTCCAGCCTGAAAATCCTGTCTGAGGGTTTTGCCAGCCACGGCGTTGATCCAGACACACCGGCCGCGATTATCGACAACGGCACACGACCAAACCAGCGCATCATCACCGGCACCATTGCCGATCTTTACCAAAAGGCCACTGATGCAGAATTCACCGGCCCCTCGATCATCATCATCGGTGGCGTTGTCACCCTGCGCGATAAACTCAGCTGGTTTGCAGACGATCAGGACGGCAAATTCACCATGAGCCTGACCCCAAAGGGCTCGCTCTAATCCTTCTTCTTGCAGCAAATACTTGCGCCGCAGGCATAGAATCTCTTTTGCCGACACAACAACACATGGTAATACCTGTATATGTAATAAACCGCGTATAATAATAACAAACGGAACAGGGACATAACATGTTGGAAACACTACGGGAAATGGTGATCGATTCACCTGGATTCTACATTACATGGGGCGGATTGCTGATTGCCACGGTGCTTGGATACATCGTTTATGTGACCAATTTCTGCACCATGGGCTCGATTTCGGACATGCTGTCCTTTGGCGATAAACGCCGTTTTCGCTCGTGGCTGCTGGCCACCGCAACCGCCATGCTGGGGCTGGCGTGGCTGCAAAACATTGGCGTCGCCGATTACCGCTCCTCTATGTATATGGAGCCCAACCTGACGTGGCTGGCCAATGTTGTAGGTGGCCTCACCTTTGGCTTTGGCATGGTGCTGGCGGGCGGCTGCATCACCCGCAATCTGGTGCGGGCAGGTGCTGGCGATCTGCGCTCGGGCTTCGTGCTACTGGTGGCGGGGCTGTTTGCCTATATGACCATCGGCGGGCTGCTCGGCCCCTTGCGTGTGGCGATTTTCGGCAATGCCACGATTGATCTGGCCAGCATGGGCATGGAAAAACAAGGCTTTGGTGATATCATCGCCCGCCTCACCGGCATGGACCTTACTCAGTCCACATGGATCGCGCTGGCCATCCTCGCGGGTGGATTGCTGGTCTATTGCTTCAAAGACGCGGGTTTTCGCAAATCTCCTGTGCATATCATTGCCGGTGTCGGCATCGGGCTGTGCGTCACAGCGGGCTGGATGCTGACCGGACTGGCACAGGATGATTTCGCCGATGTGCCTGTGGCACTGGCCTCGATGTCATTCGTGCGTCCGGCAGGCGATACGGTGAATTACCTGATGCGTGCCACGGCCTATGAAACGCCAGGCTTTAACGTGATGACCTTCGCTGGCGTTCTACTGGGCGGCTTTATCGGTGCCCTTAGCAAAGGCAAACTGGCGCTGTCCACGTTTGCCGACAAAAGCGACACAGTGCGCAACACCTTTGGCGCGGCCCTGATGGGCATCGGCGGCGTTGTGGCCCTAGGTTGCACGATTGGCCAAGGCGTCACAGGGTTTTCGACATTGGCGGTTGGATCAGGCATCACCTTGATCTTCATCATTCTGGGTGGCGTGATCGGAATCAAATACATGGAATGGGTTGCCATGCGCGACTAACCCCACCACCACCAAACAAAAAACGCCCCGTGACCAACCAGTCGCGGGGCGTCTCCATTTCTTCTTGCTCTAAATACCTCCGCCGGAGGCCACTCGCGCGAGCCCCATTAGGGGCGAGCGCGGGTCGACGCCGTCAGGCGGCGACACCTACTCCTCGTCACTTCCCGCCTCACCCATCAAGGCTGCAACCTTCATGGCAATGGTCTTGTATATCTTGGCATGAACCCCTTCAGGATCAGCAATCACCACTGGCGTGCCCTTATCCGAAAACTTGCGAATATCCATGTGCAGCGGCACCGCCCCAAGGAACATAACCCCCAGCTTGGCCGCCTCGGCTTGTGCCCCACCATGACCAAAGATGTCCGACGTCTCGCCACAGTGCGGGCAAATAAATGTGCTCATATTCTCGATAATGCCCAAAATAGGCACATCGACATTCTTGAACATCTTCAACCCCTTGCGCGCATCAATCAACGCCAGATCCTGAGGCGTCGACACAATCACCGATCCCGCCAGCGGAACCTGCTGGGCCAGCGTCAATTGCGCGTCCCCCGTGCCCGGCGGCATGTCCAGACCCAGCACATCCAGCTCGCCCCATTCCCCTTCACGCACCAGCTGCATCACGGCAGAAACCACCATCGGACCGCGCCAGATCACTGGCGAGTCCTCGTCCATCAAGAACCCCATCGACATCACCTTGATACCGTATTGATCAATCGGCACAATGCGTTCGTTGATGATCTCGGGCCGCTCTGTAATCCCCATCAGCCGCGGTATGGACGGCCCGTAAATATCCGCATCCAGCAGGCCAACCTTCAGCCCCAATGCCCGCAACCCCAGCGCAAGGTTGACAGAGGTGGTCGATTTACCAACCCCGCCCTTGCCCGACGCCACTGCTAATACCGCTTTCACCCCGGGGATGGCCCCGGCTGCTGGCCGCATGTCAGGCCCCACAGGGCGGTCCGGTTTACTGCTTAACTTTGGCGCTTCTTTATCGCGCGGGGCTTTGGCGCGCTCGGCAGTTAAAACCACCAGCACAATATCCACCCCATCAATCGCCGAAACCACCTGCTCGGCGCGTTTCTGTAAATCACCGGCCCCCTCGTTCGCCCCTGCCGGCAAAGAGATCGAGAAGATGACTTTACCGCCCTCTATCACAATATCCGAGACCATGCCCGACGATACAATATCCTCGCCCTTTGGCCCGAACGTAATGCTTTTCAGCTGTTCTAATATTTGATCTTTCAATTCTATTCCCCCCTCTGGCAAACAGCCGTATACGGCTTTTCTGTTCGCTGGTCCTAATCCGGTTAAGATATTCGCGTATTTGAATGTAACAGATAGTTTAGCGCACTTCCAGCACTCAAAATGCTATTTTATGGCAGGATTTATCAACATCCCGTCCCCTGCATATGCTGGGCAGACCGCCAGCACTTCGAATCTTGATGTGAATACAGCACTTAGCAAACAATATTCTGACCATAAGGACGCATAAGAACGCCTACATGCGGCTTTTCTTTGAAATGGCCCTGCTTTTCTGGACTGTCCGTCGTCAGAGTTTTTGGGTCCAGAGGCAGCGTGATTTAAGCGAGTATCTGGCTCATCTGGTTGGTTTCATTATGCGGCTAACTTGCGGTGTTGCAAGCGCCGGGTTTCGAGTGTTTTGCGTTTGATCCTTTCTCTTTTGTTTAGAATGGCTTGTGCATGTCCGAAGTAGACATCAGACGGCGTGACGTTGTTCAGGCTCTCATGTCAATTAGCGTTTAAAACTGACCCGGGTTTTGCATTTAAAACTGACCCCCGTTTGAGGGCAAAGCCGACAGGCGAGATGCCCTTGCTCACACGGTTTGCCCGAGAACGCATATTCCTTCCTTCGCCGCCCAGCCTCCTTGACGGTCTTAGGCAGCAAAGCCCACCGCCAATCTCCAGCCTCGACGGCTGCGAGTTGACGCGCATCTTGATGCGCCCGCGTTTCATCCTCACGACGTTTGCGATGTTGTTTTTCAGTCGCCATCTTCGATCAAGACAGGATCGGCACAAATCCCATCATCCTTTGTATTCATGTCGCGAACAGGGATTGCCCACCACTGCCCATCGTCGGTTATCGGGACATGTGCGATGCCAGTTCTAAGAGTCACGTCGAACGCCTTAAGATACGCGGATCGCATACGTTCAACATACGCCCTACGGCCCATATCGCTTGATGATTGAGATTTGCGGTGCACTGGAGGACTACTTTCGAGCACAGCTAACGAATACTGGGGGTGAGCTAGGGCCTGTTGACGTTTAGGGATTCCCATTCTGTTTAAGTTCTGATTCAATGT
>NZ_JBSMEZ010000115.1:0-27139 GCF_056498605.1 Profundibacter sp. | reverse complement strand
GACATACCGCCATCCAGTTTGGCGCACTCGGAATTGTCGATTTCCCTGACATCATATCCACTATCGCGCAGCCGTTTGGCAGTGACAGGGAAACCTGCGGCCATAATTACGAACTGGTTAAAGCGGATGGCGTTTGCCGCGGCTTCCTCATTTGGGGCGGTGTAAATCACGTTATAGTCGGCAAAACACCCCGAGGCAGCCAGCCGTTGGGTTGAAAGGATCGTGTCTGTGTCCAGCAAGGAACAATCGGTTTTGAAATGTAGCACATCGGCAGGGATGGTGATGGTGCGCACGGTATAGCCCCAATCGCTGAGCAATTCGGCAAGTTCATCCACACCGGCCTGATCGGTGCGCTCCGACAGGCCGACCAGTATTTCGCGGGCAGTGACCAGAATATCGCCACCCTCAATCGTTCCGGGGCCTTTGATCTGGCGCACATCGGCGTAGATATCGCGTAAGGTGGGGGCCATTTCGGCCACTTCGCCCATCCGTGTTGGTGCACCGGGTCGCATCAGGATCGCGCCTTGGGGCAGGCACAGGGCGGTGTCCTCGACAAAGACAGAATCGGGATAATCGGTTAGCGCTGGTAGCTCGATTACCTCGGCTCCTGTTTCGCGCAGGGTATTGATGTAGGCGTCATGGGCGGCCAACATGCGCGCCAGATCGGGGATGCCAGTGTCGATGGCGCGCAGCCCCTCAACGATAGAGGCGGCGGGTTTGCGGGTGATGGCGCGGGTGAATTCGATGCTGGGGTTTTTCATGCCCAGCAGTAGGCGCTATTTGCGGCCAAAGGAAAAGAGTTTTTTGCTCCATTTTTCTTTTGCAGGGCGCGGCACGTATTTGTCCAGCTCGGCCTCGATATCGGGGCCATTGATCAGTTCTTTGCCGTCCTTGACCTGATTGGCAAGGAAGGTGGCGATCGGGATGATGGCACCCTTGTATTCGGGTTTGGCAAATATCCCCAATGCCACATCTTCCAACCGAAACATCACGGTTTCTGAATCCGGTTCGCCGTCTAGTCCCGCAATCAGGCGGGATAATTCGTCCACGCGGGCGATATCGCCGATGCCGCAGGTGTTGCAGGAACAGGCGGTTTCTTCGGCAATCTGGCCGCCGAACAATTCAATCACGCGGATTTCCAGCATTTCGATGAAGGAGTCCCAGTCGTTGTTGGCAAACGCCTTGTCGCTGATCAGAACAGGGGGGCGTGGCAGCATTCGCACCGACAGGATTTTCAAACCCAACGCGCGCGCGGTCAGGGCATGACCGGCCTCGTAAACGGCGAGGCGAAAGGCAAGATCGGCGCATTGACCTTCGGGGGCTTGGGCGGTGGTTTCTGAATACATGCGGTCGTCCTATTAAGTCGCAATCGTATTTGCAAGCGGCGGTTAGGTTTTTGCCTTGTCTGGCCGTGCCTCAATCGCGGCTACGGGTTTTTCGGAGGTGATCGCGGTTTTGCCGGATGGATCGGCATAGCGGTCATTCAAACTCTGGATATGGGTGGCCACGGTTTCACGCACTGTGCGCAAATTCTTGCTGGTGCGGGCTGACCATCCTGCGGGTTCCTTGCGGAAAATCGACTGGAATGCACCGGCGCTTTTCAGGAAAGCGTTCTTCAGGTTCAACTCAACCTGACCATAGGCCTCGGACAAGGGGGCCGCGATGCGTTTAGCAACGAAACCACGCATCCAGAAATGGAATGCAAAGGCCAGAATGGCCGCGGCGACAACAGCGACTGTGGCGTCGATCCAGTTGGCCTTGATCCATGCCGTCGTGAATATCTCCATCGATGGCATCCATTTGAAATAGACAGATGCCCCGATAGCGGCGGCCACAAGAGCCCCAAGCGCAATACCATCGCCGAGCAGCACACCACGGCGCCATTTTGACTTGGCCGTGCGCAGTTTTGGCAGCACATCATGCTCCAGTTCATTGGCCACGGTTTCCAGCACCGAAACGATGCGGTAGTTGCGCTGCAACTCGACCTCGTCCATGCGGGCGGTGATTTTGGCCAGATCTGCATCGCGTTTGGCGCGGAACCGTTCGCGCAGGGCCTTGTCCTCGATCGGGATCGCGGCACCCTCGTTATAGATGGTGTAAAACTGCCCTGCCGTCAGACCTGCCTGCGCGATTGCGCGTTGCCACGCGCCGACCACTTCTTCTGGGTTGTCGTCTTTGGCGGCGGTATCAATCTGGTTCAAAACATAAAGGAATTTGCTGGCGTCCGTACGTTTCACTGTGCGGGCCACCAGATGTTCCAGCGTGTCCTGCATTGCACCGGGTTCGGGGTGGCGGGCGTCAAAGAACACCAGCACCAGATCCGACAGATCAAGGATGTGATCGGTGATGCGCAGGGTCGAGGTGCGCTGATCATCGGCGTCAAAACCGGGGCTATCAATGATGATCTTGCCGCGGATCGCTTCTTGATCTGTGGTGCGCAGTTGCAGGTAGCTTTCGATATGTTTGCCTTCGCCTTGGGCCACCTTTTCGATCTCGTGGCTGATCCGGTAAAACGGAAAGCGCGGATCGGCATCCAATGCAGAACCTGGCAGTGTCTGGTTGGCACCCGTGCCCGCCGATCGGTGGCAGATCACAGTGAATTTGTCGTCCACCGCCTGATTGCCGGTGCTTTGCAGATCATCGCCGACATAGGCGTTGATAAAGGTCGATTTACCGGATGAAAACGTGCCCAGAACCGACACCAACGGCCACCATGAAATGCGCGACGCGAGTGATGTTTCGCGGTCCAGCAGGCCGGTTTTGTACAGCAGCTTGTCGAACTTGTAATAGGTCGGCAGCACCTCGAGCAGGGCAGGGTTTTCAGCCTTTAGATGGCTTTCCAGACGGGCGAGGCGGGATTTGAGAAATGTGCTCATGGTGTTTTGGTTCCGATTTGCGGCGTTACTGGGAAAGGCGGTTGCGCAGGTCATTGGCTTTGTCGGGTGCAATGTTTTGCAGCACGCCGACCAGGCCCATGACCTGTTGCAGGTTGCCATCCTTGATCAATTGTAGGCCGGCCTGATGATACATATTGGCCGCCTCGTCCATGCGGCGCTGGGTAAAGTAGAGATTGCCAAGCTCACCTTTGATGTCGGCATTGTCGGGGGCGTCGTCGATCAAACCTTTGTAGCGGGCCTCGGCCCCTTTTAGATCGCGGTTCCAATAGGCCTGGCGTGCTTCATCCAGACGGGTCTGGATGTCGTTGTTACCTGATTCAGCGGTTGTCGCGGTGGCCCCAGTGGGTTCTGCGAGGGCTGTCGGGGCGACGGTTTGCGCGGTTTCATTGGTGGGGTATTTAGGCGGCTGTGCCGCGTCGGCTGCGTCAGGTTGTGGCGCAGTTTCGTCGGCGTTGGATGCGGGCGTTGTGGATTCAGTCGCGGCTTCGGTTTGGGCAACAGGCACGGCTATTTTTGCAGGCTCATCGGCTGTGGCAGCAATTTCGGCACCGCCCGATGACATGCCCAGCATGGCCATCACGCTGTCGCGTTTGAAAAACAGCACCGCCGCCAGAATGACAACGATGTATATGATAACGAGTCTAAGGAATGGCATGATCATTGGTCTTATCCTTGGTTGTTCTATCTATCAATGCGGCACATTGGGATGATTTCGGTTAGGTGTGGATGGCATCGGCCAATGCGTCCAGTTCAGCGGCGGCTTTGCCATTCGGTTCCAGTTCAAACACAGCCAACCCTTCGGAAAACGAGCGGCGAAAAGCGAGGCGTTGCACCATTTTGGCTGTGATCGGTTTGATCCCGTCCAGCATTTCCAGTGCTTTCATCGTTTCGGCGTTTTCACGCGAACGCGGGTGTGGATCGGCGCGGTTGATAAAGGCGAGGATGGTGGGCGGTTTGCCCTTTGGCCGCGCTTTGGCAATGATATCCAGAAACTGCTGCGTTGCCCAAATATCGGCCTGCGAAGGCGTGACCGGAATGACGATGCGGTCGCAAATCTTGATGGCAGCGCGCAGGGCGTCCATGTCGGACAGGCCAACATCAATCAGCCACTCGCCTTTTGCTTTGGCGCGGGTTGGTAGTTTATGAACCACCTTTAACGCAGGCTCGACCCCGTCCTCGGCGCGGATGGTCGCCACATCGCTCACCGTGCGTTGCGGGTCAAGGTCGCAGACGGTTACGTCATGCCCTTGCTCCAGCCGCCAGACCGCCATGTTAAACACGACGGTGCTTTTGCCGGTGCCCCCTTTGAAGTTGGCATAGAGTGTCAGCATGGCAGCAAATCCTTTATCATTCTTCGCCCGCAGGTGCGGGTTGTGGCGGTTGTAATGTTGCGGGGGCAGGGGGGGCCTGTTTTTGCCACCCCTCGGGCACCTGAAAGGCGGCGGCATCAACGGGACCAACCGTGATATCTTCCAGCCTGCGCACTTCGCCCCCTGGAAGGTCTTCTCGCACCACCACGCGCAGTTCGGGGTCAAACCACCAACTGCCGGTGTTTGCAGGTTGGTTGCCTGTGGTGATTTTTATGGTCCAGTGTTCGGTCATCCGGCCGTTCAAATCTTCCATAGCTTGAAAATTCATCGCCATCACGCTGCCATCAGGGAATTCCTGACGCAATGCGCGGCGGCGGGTTGAATCCCACAGGATAATCAGCGGACGAGTTTGCGGAGTGCTGGCCAGCGCCCAGCGTTCAACGGCAATGCCGCTGACGGTATCGGTGCCGATGCGTTCACACTGCGCCATTTGGGAGGTTTCAGGGCAGGGCGTGGTATAGCCATCGGATTTGGCGGCCGGCACGGCTTGGCCGCGAATTTCGATGTAGGTTTGTTCTTTGGGGTCCAGAATATACATCACCCCTTCAGTGGGGCGTAAAATCTGGATCACGGTTTCGCCGTTCTGGTCAAACTCCAGCCGCATGTTCTGGCCGGATTTGACGATTTTGCCGGACGTTTCTGATTGCCCGGGTAGCCCATGAATGGCGGTGGCGGAATAGGTTTGGGATGCATCGCTGCTGGGGGTTTGAACGGTTTGGCCTATCGCAAGGGATGTGGCCGCAAGCAAGATATGTGCGGCGATGGTTGTGCGCAATCCGATGTGCATTTGCATGTGTCCCCCCGTATCCGGTTTTGTGTCTTTGGCAGATCCGTCCGCCCCACATATTTGCGCAGGGCGGACGGGTGTTTTCAGGTCAAGCAGAGCCTAGTTGCTGGCTTCTGGTGTTGGTGTTTGCAGCTCGACCGCACCGTCTGCCGGTGCTGCTGGTGCTTGGCCGTTTTGACCCGCATATGGGCCTTCTGGACCAGGGTATGGGCCCCAAGCAGGGTTCCACATGCCGTAGCCGCCATTGCCGTTGCCGTTGTTATAGCCGTAACCGTTGCCATAACCCTGACCTTGGCCCTGACCCTGACCTTCGCCCTGACCTTTGCCTTCTGCGTTGCCGGAGAAACCAAAGTTGAACGCGCCAGTGCCGTTACCACTGTTGTTGTTTGAGCCGTTGAATGGGCCCCAGTTGTTGCCAAAACCGTTGTTATAACCGTTGTTGCCACCCCAAGGTGTCCAGTTGTTGTTGCCGCCCCAACCATTGTTGTTGCCGCCCCATGGTGCCCAGTTGTTGTTGCCACCCCAACCGTTGTTGTTGCCACCCCAAGGTGTCCAGTTGTTGTTGTTATAGTTGTTGCCGTAATAACCTGGAGGCGGGCCGTTATAGCCTTGGGCGCTTACGCCAACGGCCATTACGCTGCCCAGACCGGCAGCAAGAGTAAGTGTTATGATTTTATTACGCATTGTATCTCTCCTTGATATTGTTCCGTTTGATTGCTGAATGTGGCATTGGAACGCGTGCCGTCATCCGTTGTTTTGATCGTCTAGTCTGTAGTCTTTTGTTGTTATTTCTGCTCACCAAAATCCGAACGGGGAAAAATTGTTACCGGGGGATCCCCCCCAACCGTTGTTGCCTATAATTGGCGGGCCATAGCCGCCGTATCCACCAGGGTTTTGGGGGCCGCCCATCATGTATCCTTGCGGATAACCTTGGGGTTGGCCGTAGTATGCAGGTGGATTTGCATTCGGGGGGAAGGGTGCGCCCTGATAGCCGAATGGCACAGAATTGAACGGTGCATTGGGCGGTCTTTGCGGGCCAGCCGACAGGCGCTGCGCCAGATCTGGTGGCGCAAAGCGGCTTGGGCCGGAAGGGGCGTCGGTTTGAGCGGAGGGGAGCGGTGCAGGCGCTTCCTCGTAATACTTTGGTTTGGGGGCAGGTGGTGGCGGGGGTGGTGCGGGTTGTGCCTGCTGTTGTGCCGGATAGGGGTTCCACGGGTTGCCGGATTGCGCGTTTGCAGGCGCAAGGCACAGCAACACGGCCGCAGAAGCGACGGTCAGTGGTCCAATATGTATCCAGTTCAGTGTCATTCGCTTTCCTATTGGCGCGGCATCATCGGCGCGGAAAATCCTTGGCGATTGCCATAGCCATTGTTGTTCCAATTGTTATTCCAGCCATTCTGGCCCCACCCATTCTGGTTCCAGCCGTTTTGCCCCCCACCGTTTGGGTTCCAGCCATTTTGCCAAGGCGCTTGCATCGGCATGAACCCTTGCTGACCCCAAGGGGCAGGAGCATAGTTCGGGGCGGGTTGCGGTGGTCGCGCGGGTGTTTGCGTGTTTCCCGGGGCATATCCGGGGAAATATCCGGGTGTTGGGGCAGCGCCGTAGCCTTGTCGTGGCTGTGCCTGCGGTGCGGCGTTCCAGCCAGAGGTAAGCGACTGTGGTTCGGTGCGGCCAACGGCGGCAGGAGCTTGTGTCGTTTGAGTGCCGGATGCTCCTGCGCGCGGCTGTTGCTGTGTGTTCTGCATCCAATAGGGTATCGGCATGACATAGCGTTGCGGCGTGAACGTCGGCATCACCGGTTGTTGGCGTATGATGATCTGGTAGGGGCCAGGCACGGGCACTGGTTTCATGCCGGATTGCGCTGATAGTGGCGTTGTGGCCATCGTCACACCGAGCGTTAGGCCCAGAGCTATTTGTGCAAGTTTACGCATTTTCTGACTCCCTAACTCTCGTTGCTATTGTTTGAATTCTTTAACCGGATGCCGCGCCGCCCGCTGGTTTTGGCTTTGCGCCGTGGTGCTGGTTTGGTCGCAGGCTTGGCTACCACAGGTTTGGCGGGTGCCTTGGCCACAGGTTTGGCTGCGGGTTTGCGCTTTGCTGCTGCGGGTTTTGTCACCTTGCGGACCGCTGCCGGTTTCGCCGCTTTTGGCTTGGATGCCGGTTTTACGGCTTTCGGTTTGGGTGTCGGCTTTGGTTTGGGCGCAGGCTTGGTGGCTTTTGCTTTGGGTGTTGGTTTTGCTGCCTTTGGTTTTGGCGCGGGTTTGGGTGCAGGCGTCTTTTTTACGACGACGGGTTCAGCCACCGATGCGGCTGGTTTCGGGTCGGGTTTGGGTGTTGTCATAGCGGGTTTTGTCTTGGCAGCAGCCGCTTTGCTGCGGGCACCTGCAACCGCGCCGACAACGCCACCAACAGCCAGTTTACTCAAACCATAGGCCGCTTCGCCTGCGAACATGGCGGCTTCTCCAGCGCCAGACAACACGGCCCCGGCGGTTTTAACCACGCCTTTGCCCTTGGCGCTGTGCAGGTTCGCAGGTTCAGGCGCGGGTTTTGGCGCCGGCATGTCCCCGCCGCCATCTGTGCCGCCATCGGTGGGTGATTGGGGTGCGTCCGTGCCTATAATCAGCGCTTCGCTGTAGGAAACACAGCCCAGCGGGATCACGACCAAAGTCAGCAATGTTGATACCAGACCGCCCATCATCAGGGAAATCGCCATGCCCTCGAATATCGGGTCAGACAGGATCACGGATGATCCAGCCATCAACGCAAGTGCTGTGATGATGATCGGGCGGGTGCGGGTTTGGCAGGCGTAGATCACCGCGTCTTGCACGTCCATGCCCTGCGCCACAGCGTGACGCGAGAAATCGACCAGCAGGATCGAGTTTCGCACGATAATCCCCGCCAGCGCGATGAATCCGATCATCGAGGTCGCGGTGAAGGACGCGCCAAACAGCCAGTGGCCGGGCACGATGCCGATCAGTGTCAGCGGGATCGGGGCCATGATAATGGCGGGCAAACGGAAGTTGCCAAATTCGCCAACCACAAGGATGTAGATCAGGATCAGCGCCACACCAAAAGCGATGCCCATGTCGCGGAAGGTCACATAGGTGACAGTCCATTCACCCGTCCATTCCAGCGCCGATTGCAGGCTGGTGGTGGGCGGGCCGATATAGTTGGTATCCACCCGAACGCCATCGGGGGCGGTGTAATCATCCAGCAGGTCTTCCATTTCAAGGATGCCGTAGATTGGCGCACCCAGACGCCCCGCGACTTCGCCGGTGACATATTCAACGGCACGCAGGTCTTTGTGATAGACCGGATCGTCTTTGCGGAACTGTTCGAAGTGACCCAGCGTGGTCAGCGAGATCATTGCGCCATTGACCGAGGGGATCGGCAACTGGCCCAGGCGGCCAAAATCGCCGCGCAATGCCAGCGGCATTTGCAGGTAGATAAACCGTGGTTCCAGTGCGCGTTCGTCTTTAACGTCGCCCAGCTTATAGCCGCCAAGCGCCATTTCCAACTGCCGGTTGATGTCTTCGACCGATACGCCAAGGCGCGATGCCTTTTCGCGGTCAACGACAAAACGCCAGCTGTCATAGGGCATTTGCATATAGCTGTCGGCATCAACAATGGTGTCGGCCTGATTAAATAGACGCTCAACATCACGGGTAACCTGACGGCGCGTTGCATCATCGGGGCCATAGATTTCGGCGACCATTGTTTGTAACACCGGCGGGCCGGGGGGCATTTCGATGATTTCGATCCGTGCGCCCATTTCATCGGCAATCGGTTTCAGGGCGGCACGCGCCGCCACGGCCAATTCATGCGAGGAACGATCGCGATCGCCCTTGTCTGTCAATTGCACCTGAATATCGCCAGCCCATGCCATATTCCGCAGATACGTATGGCGCACCAAGCCGTTGAAATTGAACGGACTTGCCGTGCCGGTGTAGGATTGCAGTGCCACAACTTCGGGCATCTTTTGCAATTCTTGCGACAGGCGCGACACCACGTTGGCGGTGACGGGCATGGCCGTGCCATCAGGCATGTTCACCGCCACATTGAATTCCGGTTTGTTGTCGTTAGGCAGCATTTTGACAGTAACGGACTGGGTGTAAAACAATCCAAGGCTCAGAAAAAACACCAGCCACATACCGAGGCGGAATATCCGTGCGCGACCTTTGCTTTGCAGCAGTGGGCGCAGCAATTTTTCATAAACGTTTTTCAGTTTTTCGGATTGGCGATGCTCGCTGTCCTGCATTTTGGCCAGCTTGTTCATCGACGGTTTGATGCGTTGCGCCAGCCACGGGGTAAAGATGAAAGCGGCGAACAGCGACAGCAGCATGGCGACAGAACCAAGTGCCGGAATTGGCCCCATATATGGCCCCATCATTCCGGTAACGAAACCCATTGGCAGCAGGGCCGCGATCACGGTGAAGGTGGCCAGAATGGTCGGGTTGCCCACCTCGCGTACCGCATCGACATTGCAATCATCGCTGCATTCGCCCTCTTCCAGCCAGCGGCGGTATATGTTTTCGACCACAACGATGGCGTCATCCACCAGAATGCCGATGGAAAAGATCAGCGCGAACAGGCTGACGCGGTCAATAGTATAGCCCAGCAACCACGCGCAAAATACAGTCAGCAGGATCACCACGGGGATCACGATCAGCACCACAACGGCGGCACGAAGGCCCAGTGCCAGCCAGATCAGCAAGGTCACCGCAAAGGTCACGACAAACAGTTTGAAGATCAGCTCGTTGACCTTTTCATTGGCGGTCTCGCCATAGTTGCGGGTGACTTCGACGTGGATGTTTTCAGGGATCAGTGTGCCTTTTAGCCGCTCGATATACGTTAGCACATCGTTGGCCACCGATACGCCATTGGTGCCGCTTTTCTTGGCCACCGCAATGGTGATCGCCGAGGCACCAATCGGTGCACGTTCATCAACGCGGTCCTGACCTTCATGGGCGCCATAAGCGGGGCCGGTATAGTAGGACACAAGGCTGTTCGCGTCATCGGTGCTTTCGGTCACAAGCGCTACGTCACGGATATAAATCACTTGGCCGTCTTGCGAGCCGATCATCAGGTTTTCAATGTCACGGGCGGTGCGCAGGAATGATCCGGTTTGCAAAGAAAAGGTGTTTTGCCCGACTTCGACAGACCCGACTGCGCGCTCAGAGTTGGCATTGCGAATGGTTTGGGCCAACTGGTCAAGGCCAATGCCAAAACCGGTCAACCGTTCTGGGAAAATCTCGACACGGATCGCATTGGAGCGCCCGCCAACAATAAAGCTCTGCGAGGTGCCATCGACCTCTTTCAGGCGTTGCATAACATCCAGACCCAACGAGCGCAGACCGGCTTCGTCCATCTGGTGTGACCACAGCGTCAGGGTGACAATCGGCACATCGTCCACACCTTTGGGGCGGATCAACGGGTGCGAAACACCTGGCGGAATGCGGTCTAAATTGGACTGTATCTTATCGTTCAGTTTGACCAGAGATGGGCCCAGCTCTTCTCCAACCTCGAACTGCACCGTGACCATCGCGCCATCGCGCTGGGATACGGAATAGACGTGTTTAACGCCTTGAATTTCGGACATCATCCGCTCTAGCGGGTCCGTGGCGAGCGACGCCACCTGATTGGCGGACGCGCCATGATACGAGAAGAAAATATCGACCATCGGCACGGAAATCTGCGGATCTTCCTGACGCGGTGTCAGGATCAGACCCATAATGCCTAAACCAAGGCATGCAACCAGCAATAGCGGCGACAGCGGCGAATTGATGAACATTCTGGCAAGGCTGCCAGCCATCCCCAGCTTGGGACGTTTAGCTTCATCAGCACCGGTATCCGGTTGGTTATTTTCTTCGGTAGCTATAGCGTCCTCCCTTCTGGTTGGGTTGGTGCCGGATTTTTGTCGGCTTATTACCCTGTCTTGTTGTCGTGTCTGTTATTCCCCTGAAATCAGGTTGGATGGCGGATTCAGGATAACCTGTTCGCCCCCCATCAATCCTGATACCACCGATATACGGCCATCAGGCAGTGGATAGCCGACGCGCACCAACCGCAGCGATGGTTTACCATCCTCAAGCACAAAGACTGACGGCAGGCTGCCGCGCCAGATGAGGGCTTCATTCGGAATAGCGTGACCAGTGCGCGGCGGGATCGAGGCGTCGGGCACAGTGACCTCGACATACATGCCAGGTCCACCCGGTGTGTCGTAGGGCAGGTCAAACTTGACCCGCACTGTGTGGCGTTTTGGGTCGGCCACTGGAAAAATCTGCGCCACTTTGGCCTCAACTGTGGCACCGCCCACATCCAGACGGGCCGGAACGATCATGCCCTCAGAGAGACCTGCCGCCAGCCGCACCGGAATTTCGGCGTCAATGCGCAGGTAATCGGTAAAGGCGTAGGTGATCAGCGGCATACCGGGTTGAACCGTGTCGCCCACTTCGACCATTTTGTTGATCACGATGCCATCAAACGGCGCGACTGATCGGGTGTCGCGCACCCGTGTGTCCAGTGCTTCCAGATTGGCCTGCGCCTGCATCAAAGCACTTTGTGCCTGATTGATACCAACGCCGCGGGCGTAAAGATCGGCCTGACGCTCAACACCGGTGTTGGTGAAACCGAGCGAGTCTGAAAATCCGCGGGTAAAGAACTGATCAAACGTTGATGGAATGCCCATGCCGGGAATGCCGCTCATTGAATTTGTGCGCGGCGCGTATAGCTCGCGTGAATACTGCATTTGAGAGTTGCGCAAGGCGGCTTCGGCCTGATTGATCTGCGCAAGGGCCGCGCGGCGCTGGGCCTGAATGCTGTCGTCGCCGATCTGAAGCAACACATCGCCCGCTTTGGCGCGGTGGCCTTCAACGCCTGCCAGAAACGTCACGCGTCCCGGGCTTTGGGCGGTCAGGGTGACCTGTTTGAACGGGGTAACTGTGCCTCCAACCGTGGCTTCGCCACCGGTGGTGATGGTTGAAACCGGCGCGGTTTGATAGCTGCTCTCAGTTTGGGCGTGGCTGGTTGCGACAGTTAGCAGGGGGGCGGCACATAATGTGGCTACCAAAACGTAGAATGATAATCTCATCCGAATTATGTTCCGCATATCGCTCCCCATTATGTTGCACCTAATAAAGGTTGTGTAATAATTCCTGTCGCAATCAGACTGATTTGAAAAGATATAACGCAATTTCAGCAATATATCAAAATATTCATATATGAATAATCGTGCAGATATATTGGTGCGCCTGAAATGGCATTGGCCCTACAGGTTAGTAACATGTATAAATATGTAGAAACGCCTTATTTATATGCTTAATACCCGCAGGCGTATTGCGCAGAATATGGCGTGTCAGGACAATGCGGCATGAGTTGGATAAATCACACCTTACACCCCTATTGGTCAAAATGACCAAACATGGGCCCATATGCTGTCAGTCGGAAACAGGTGAAAAAACACCAAGGTGATTCGCCCGCCTAGAAGGGGAATGCATTGCCCCACATATAGGACATCGGATTGGACAAGGCATAGGTGGCCTGGCCGATATCATAGGTCATCCGGTTCATATTGGCCGCCATGTTGTTCATGGCGCCAGACAGGGTTTTCATAGTGCCGGTCATCGAACCCATGTTTTCGTTCATAACAGTGATGTCCTGGTTCATCGTCAGCATGCTGTTGCTCATGTTATGCATGTCATCTGCCATGCTAACTTGGGTGCCCACCATGGTTTTGATGCTTTCGTTCAGCTCCATCATAATATCGGTCATGGTGAAAACCTGTTGGGCCATTCCATACATCACCCAGGTAAACACAGCCATCACAATCACAATCAGCAATGTCGTCAGGCCGATAAAACGTCCGCTGTTTACACGTCTGTACATCTCGATATGCTCTCGCTTTGCTGGACGTGCAACAGGACGTCGTGGGGGATGTGATCCGGCCTGAAAAACCGGCACGGACACAGAAACATTCAAATACTCATATTATAAAATGCGAATATTGTTAAGTGTTTCCGGTTTTATTGATTCGAGAGGCGATATTTAGGCTCCTGATCGGGGCTTCATGTGCCCAAGGGGGCCGAGTTTCACTGGCTTGCATCAATAAGGCTGGCCAAAACCGACGCAAAAGGTCGTGAACACTGCATTAAGTGCCGTCGTGCTGTTGCATTACGCCGCGCCATTCGTTTTACTCAGCCCCTAGAGAGCGCAGGACAATCTGCCGGATATGAAAAATAGGGAGCCGCCTAGTGGCCATGACCGACTCGGATGCCGCGTACGTCGAATTCGACCACGTGCAGAAAAGCTACGACGGCGAAGTGCTTGTTGTAAAAGATCTCAATTTACGGATTGCCAAGGGCGAGTTTGTTACCATGCTCGGCCCCTCAGGGTCTGGCAAAACCACCTGTCTGATGATGCTGGCCGGTTTCGAGACCGCAACCCATGGCGAAATCAAGCTGGGGGGTGTTTCGATCAATGACATTCCGCCGCATAAACGCGGCATTGGTATGGTGTTTCAATCCTACGCGCTGTTCCCGCATATGACGGTTGGCGAAAACCTGTCGTTCCCGCTGGAAGTGCGCGGCATGAGCAAGAGCGAGCGTGAAGCCAAAGTGAAACGCGCACTGGACATGGTGCAGATGGGCGATTTTGCCCTTCGCCGTCCGGCGCAATTGTCCGGTGGCCAACAGCAACGCATCGCGTTGGCCCGCGCACTGGTGTTCGAGCCGCAAGTGGTTTTGATGGACGAGCCGTTGGGGGCGTTGGACAAACAGCTGCGCGAACACATGCAGTTTGAAATCAAACATCTTCACGAAAGCCTAGGTATCACCGTGGTTTACGTGACGCACGACCAATCCGAAGCGCTGACCATGTCGGACCGTGTCGCGGTGTTTGATGATGGGCGCATTCAGCAGCTTGCATCCCCTGAGGATCTGTATGAACGCCCTGAAAACAGCTTTGTGGCGCAGTTCATTGGGGAGAATAACAAGCTGCACGGCACTGTGCAGTCGCTGAAAGGCGACATCGCCACAATCAAGCTGGACAACGGCGGCACCTGTGCGGCTCTGGCTGTGAATTGCGGTGAGGTTGGCGCGAAAACGCTGATTTCGATCCGACCTGAACGGGTGACGATCACTAAAAAGGCCGGACCGAATTCGACAGAGGCCCAAGTGCTGGAGCTGATCTATCTGGGCGATCACATCCGTTGTCGTTTGAACGTGCATGGAAATGACGAGTTCGTCGTTAAAGTGCCCAATGCCGCGGGCCATAAACATTTGGTCGTTGGCGAAACTACGCAAATCACATGGGACGCGAAAGACGCGCGCGCCCTTGATCCGCTATAATAATCTGAACGATAGGGGCGGGTAACGCCCTGACACCATAACTGAGCAGTTCATGTAATAAGGGAGAAAACACATGAAAAAGACACTTATCTTAACAACGGCCCTGACCGGCTTTGCTTTTGCGGCAACCGCTGCCGAAGTGACCGTCATGTCATGGGGGGGTGCTTACACGAAATCGCAAGTGGAAGCCTATCATAAACCATTCACTGCCGAGACCGGCATCACTGTGAATTCAGTCGATAGCGACAACCCAGCGACGCCAATTAAAGCCCAAGTTGAAGCGGGCAACGTGACTGTTGACGTCGCCGACGTTGAATTCTCGGATGCGATCCGTTTGTGCGACGAAGGTCTGCTGGAAGAAATCGACACATCCATGCTGCCAGCGGCCCCTGATGGCACAGCTGCTGCGGACGATTTCATCGATGGCGCATTGCAAGATTGCGCTGTTGCCAACATCGTTTGGTCCACAGTGTTCGCGTTCAATTCAGCGAACAATGACGGCACACCGACAACAATCGCCGATTTCTTTGACCTGGAAAAATTCCCGGGCAAACGTGGTCTGCGTAAATCTGCCAAAGCAACGCTTGAAATGGCGCTGATGGCTGATGGCGTTCCTGCTGGCGAAGTTTACGACCTGATGGGCACATCCGAAGGCATCGACCGCGCATTTGCGAAACTCGACACCATCAAAGCCGACATCGTCTGGTGGGAAGCTGGCGCGCAGCCACCACAACTGCTGGCTGACGGCGAAGTTGTAATGTCGACCGCCTATAACGGTCGTATATTTAACGCCGCCATTGCTGAAAACCAGCCACTGGTTGTGGTTTGGGACGGTCAAATCCTTGATTTCGATCTGTTCGTGATCCCCAAAGGTGCGCCTAACAAGGAAGAGGCGCTGAAGTTCATTGCGTTCTCAACTGACACACAGCGTCTGGCGGATCAGGCCAGCTATATTTCCTACGGTCCTGCCCGTAAATCTTCGGGTGCACTGGTTGGGAAATATTCGGACGGCAAAACCGATATGGGCCCACATATGCCCACAGCTGCTGCCAACCTTGGCAACGCGCTGGTCAACAACTTTGAATTCTGGGTTGACCATGACGCTGAGCTGAACGAGCGTTTCAACGCTTGGCTGGCTAACTAAGCTGATAAAGGGCGGCGCGGGGTTCACGCGCGCCGCCCACACTTACCAACAGGTTGATGAACTCATGGCTGACAGCACAACGAACTTAGATACCGGCCTGACCACGGCTGACGGCAAACCGCTGAAAGAGGCGCTGGCCTATGCCCAGTCCCGATCACGCCGCCGCGCGTTTATGCTGGTGTTGCCGCTGCTTTTGTTCATCCTTGTGACATTCATTCTACCAATCGGGCAAATGTTGCACCGGTCTGTTTTTAACGACGGTTTTACCATGCACCACAATCTGGGCACAGGCGAGAACACGCCAATCATGGTCAATCTCGCCACGTGGTTTGATGAAAACCCGCTTGGGGTTGAGCCGGACGAGGCCGCCTATGCAGCGCTTGTCACCGATTTGATCGAACTAAAACGCCTAAAGGCCCCCGGGTCGGCGGGCACGCGGATCAATTACGGGCTGGCCGGGTCGCGGTCGCTGTTTACCCAAGCCGCGCGTAAAGCTGCCAAACTGGAAGCGCCGTTCAAAGAGGCATTGATCGGGGTCAGTGCCAAGTGGGAAAACCCCAAACTATGGCAGGTGATGCGCAGTGCGTCGTCATCCTATACCGGTAGTTTTTATCTGGCCGCCGTGGACCGCACGCAGGATGCTGCTGGCGATGTTGAACGGGTCGAGGAAAATCGCCGCGTTTATGTGAAACTGTTTGCCCGCACATTGGGGGTATCACTGCTGATCACTTTCCTGACGTTTCTGCTGGCCTACCCAATCGCGCACTTGCTGGCCACGCTGCCGCTACGCTATTCCAACCTGTTGATGATCTTTGTTCTGTTGCCGTTCTGGACGTCGCTATTGGTGCGAACCACCAGTTGGATGATCCTGCTGCAAAGCCAAGGGGTGCTGAATGATGCGATGGTCGGCACCGGTCTGCTGGACGACGCAAACCGAATACAGATGATGTATAACAAGACCGGTACCATCGTTGCTATGACGCATATCCTGTTGCCGTTCATGGTGCTGCCGCTCTATTCCGTTATGCGCCCGATCAACCCGTCCTATGTGCGGGCCGCGCGCTCGCTGGGGGCAACCAGCTGGACCGCATTTCGCCGCATTTATTTCCCGCAAACCGTGCCGGGGATTGGCGCAGGCGCATTGCTGGTTTTCATCCTTGCGGTTGGTTATTACATCACGCCCGCGTTGGTGGGCGGGGCAGATGGCACGCTGATTTCAAACCTGATCGCTTTTCACATGACCAAATCGCTGAACTGGTCAATGGCGGCGGCACTTGCGTCGCTTTTGTTGGGCGGCATTCTGATCCTCTACTGGCTATATGACCGGCTGGTGGGCATCGACAATCTGAAGCTGGGATAACGATATGGCCTTACCTAAATACGCGTCCCCGCTGGAGAAAGCCTGGCACTACACGTATCTGACGATTTGTGCGCTGATCTTTCTGTTCCTGATTGCGCCTATCCTGATCGTGATCCCGCTGTCGTTCAACGCACAGCCTTATTTCACCTTCACCAAAGAAATGCTGGCGTTGGACCCTGCTGGCTATTCAGCCCGCTGGTATGACCTGCTGCTAACCTTCGGGATGAACGCGCCGGATGTGGCCCGCGATAGCTCGTGGTGGGCCGATGCGTGGGAAAATGCGCATTGGATCAAGGCGACGAAAAACTCGATCATAATAGGGTTTTTTGCCACCATTCTGGCCACGGTTCTGGGCACAGTCGCCGCACTTGGGCTGTCTAAACCCGACATGCCGTATCGGCGCCCTATTATGGCTATCCTTATTTCGCCGATGATTGTGCCAATCATCATCACCGCAACAGGGCTGTTTTTCTTCTACTCGAAAATCGGCATCAGCCATTGGTCAATTCTGGGATGGGAAATTCCCTATCTCGGCGTCATTCTGGCCCACGCCACGCTGGGCATTCCGTTTGTGATCATCACCGTGACGGCGACATTGGTCGGGTTTGACCACTCACTAACCCGCGCTGCCGCCAACCTTGGGGCCAATCCGCGTACCACGTTTTTCAAGATCATCATGCCGCTGATCCTGCCCGGCGTGATTTCAGGCGCGTTATTTGCTTTTGTCACCTCGTTTGACGAAGTGGTTGTGGTGCTGTTCATCGGTGGGCTGGACGAGCAAACCATCCCGCGCCAGATGTGGAACGGCATCCGCGAGCAGATCAGCCCTGCGATCCTGTCGGTGGCAACGATCCTTGTGATTATCTCGACCATGTTGCTGGCGACGGTGGAACTGCTACGTCGCCGCAGTGAAAAACTGCGCGGGATCACACCGCACTAGCAGCCGGAATTTTTGAAAAATTCCGAGTATAATTCCTTGAAGGAATTATTGTCCGCCTAACGGTGTCCCCAATCGTCAGGATCATCCGAATTGTTCGGGGACAGGCCGATCACGTCGCCATCGGTATTGCAACCCAACCCAAGCACCGTGCGGTTGGCGTAGTTGAAATAGGCTGTGACCTGATTGATTTCGAGGATTTCCCCATCGTCAAACCCCGCACTGCGCAGCGCATTGATGATGTCTTCGCTCACCCCTGACGGTGTCAGAGTCAGCATCGCCGCATATCCCAGCGCCATTTTCTGCGCGTCTGATAAAGGGGCAACATCAACATCGCCATCATTAATCGCTTCGTATAATTCATCGGCGCGTGTGTCGTCACCCAGCAGGCGTTTCATGCCTGCAAAGTGATGTTCAATACAGTATTCACATTCGTTCAGCGCCGAGACCCAGACCCCGATCAACTCCAGAAACCATTTCGGCGTGGTATTGCCCGTGTGGTGCAGCACATATTTGTAAATCGCCATGTGCCCTTCCATCGTGTGGGGGCGCAAGGAATGGGATATCATGATATTGTCGACATTGTCGTCCGCACCTTTGACGCGGTCATACAGTTTCTTCAATTTGCCGGTGGCGTCGGCGTAGGGAATGGTTTTTATCCAGCTCATTATTGCGTTTCCTTGCTGTTGGGTTGGATCACACTACAGGATATGCGCGTATTACCCAAGCAAACCCAGCCAAATCCATGCGGTAAATATTGTCGCAGCCGTGGACAGCAACACGGCTGATGCCGCCACGCGGCGGGCCACCCCATACATATTGGCAAAGATATAGGCGTTGATACCCGGGGCCATGGCCGAGGTCAGAACCGCCGAACGAAACGCGCCTTGGGGCAGGGAAAGTGCGCTGCCCATGAACCAGACAATGGTCGGGTGCAGGACCAGCGACCCAGCGCTGATGTAAAGGATGATCCGCATGTCGCCTTCGGGGCGGTAACGGTACAGCACCCCGCCCATTCCAAACAGTGCGGTGGGCAGGGCGGCGCGGGTGATCAGGTCCAGCGCATCGGTGACGAATGCGGGGATCGGAGTGCCGGTCAGGTTCACCGCAAAGCCGAACATAATGCCGATCACCAGCACATTTCGGAACATCGCCCGCAGCACGGATTTGACGGTCTTGACCGAGCCATGACCGTGGTTGCGCGCAATCTCCATCACAGTGATGCCCAGCCCGTAACAAAATGGGGCGTGCAGGGCGATGATCATGTAATTGGAGGCAAGTGCATCCACGCCGAAGGCACGTTCGGTGATGGGAAGGCCCAGCAGGACCGAGTTTGAAAACAACCCGATAAAGCCGATAGCTACACTGTCTTCCCACGGGCGGCCAAAGATGTATCGTGCGCCAAACAGCCCCGCTGCAAACCCTGCCGTCGCGCCTAAATAAAAGCTGAACAGCATAGCAACATCAAAGTTCTGCCCCAGATCAAGTGTTGAAATGGCGTGGAACAGCAGTAACGGAATGGCAAAATTCTGCGCGAACCCCATCAACCCGTCGATGCCTGCATTATTGATCCAGCTCCGCCAAACGGCGAGATAGCCAAGGCCGATCAGCAGAAATACAGGCAGGATGACATCGAGCAGGGCAGACATTGGTTAGTCCAGTTTTGGAATCATCAGGAACATTGAAAGATAGGACATGGCATAATCACTTTCACAGGTGACATAGGCAATCCAGAAATCCTGAAACCCTTGATCTTCTTGTTCATAAAAACGATTGAAATCATGGTATTTGCACTCCTCGCTTGGATCAATCACCACATCCAGTAAACTGTCGATGCCACCACGGTTCTGGCCCTCAACGAAATATGGAGGCATGGCGGCGCGGGTGGTATTCAAGCTAAGGCTCAGCAATTCGGCCATCACATTGTCAGCCAAGCGGTATTTCTCGCCATCCGAGACGATCGTTAAGCTGCTGTGTTCGCGAAAGTTGGTTATGGCGTTATCTTTACGAAAATTCCCCAACATGGCCATCAAAGGGCGGGCTTTGCGCCAAAGCAGGATGTCAAACGGGTTAACGCGGGATTTAAGCGGTAGCGGTTCAATCTGCGCCTCAATACCACGTTCATCAGAATTATATCCGCTGTCAATCATCCGCATTACCGGCCAGATTTGGTCATCCAGATTGGTTTTTCGATTGCGGGCAATCAGCATCACATCGGTTTGCTGGGTGATGATGCCCTTTACTTCACGCAAGATAAATAAAAAGCCCTCTGGGCTGCCAATGGCAATCAGGCCTTCGTCAACCGAAACCGGCAGTGGTGAGGCGGCCTGTGCGGCATTTGTGGATAGAAACAGGGCAAATAGCAGGGTGATAATGCGTATGATAATCTCCAAAAGAATGGGGGGGATCACACTTGATTACACGCCAATGTGCAAGCCCTATAGGGGAAGGATCAGTTGCATCCCGTCATAGGCAGGTGTAATGTGCTCGGCGGTTTCAGCGGCCACTGTGGCGTAATCCAGATCAATATGCATGTTGGTCAGCACCGCGCATTTCGGGGCGGCGCGTTTGATCCATTCCAGCGAGCGTTCCAGATGGACGTGGCTGGAATGCGGTTTGCGGCGCAGGGCGTCCAGCACCCAGATGTCCAGATCGTTTAGCAAACCCCAAGTGGTGTCGGGAATTTCGGATACGTCGGGAAGGTAGGCAAGACCAGCGACGCGAAATCCCAGTGCCTTGATCTGACCGTGCTGCACGGGCAGGGGGGTCAGGGTAATGTCGCCGCCCGCCCCCGAAATGGTCACATCGCCCTCGATTGTGTGCATGTCGCAAATCGGCGGATAATTCGAGCCGTCGGGCGTGATAAACGCATAGCGAAACCGCGCGTACAGGTCGTTCTGCGTTGGCATATCGGCCCAGACTGGCATCCGCTGTTTGGTGTTGAACACGATCATCCGCAGGTCATCCAGCCCATGCACATGGTCGGCGTGGGAATGGGTGTAGACCACGGCATCCACCTTATCCACGTCCGTTGCCAGCAGTTGCTGGCGCATATCGGGCGATGTGTCGATCAGCACGCGGGTGGTGCCAGCATCACCGACCTGCTCCAGCAGCATAGAACAGCGAGTGCGACGGTTCTTCGGGTTTTCAGGGTCGCAATCGCCCCAGACACCGCCAATACGCGGCACCCCGCCGCTGGACCCGCAACCAAGGATGGTGGCGCGAAGGTCCGCCATTATACGGCCCCGTTATAAGCGGCGGCTTTGGTGAATAGGCGTTCGAAATTGTCCGTCGTCTGCCGGGCGAAATCGGCGTAGTCCATGCCGAATGTTTGTGCCCCGATGCGAGCGGTCAGGGCTGTGTAGGCCGGCTCGTTTCGTTTGCCGCGATGGGGGGGCGGTGCCAGATAGGGCGCGTCGGTTTCCACCAGAATTCGGTCCACGGGGGCGGATGCGAAAATTTCGCGCAGCGCGGTCGATTTGGGGAAGGCGGAAATGCCGGACATCGACAGGTAAAACCCCAGATCAAGCGCGGCTTTGGCCAGTTCGGCGCTGGAGGAAAAACAATGCATGACACATGTGTAAGCGCCCGCTGCATGTTCCTCGGTCAATATCTGCGCCATATCATCATCCGCTGCACGCGCGTGTATGATCAGCGGCAGGCCCGTCTGGCGGGCGGCCTCGATATGGATGCGCAGGCTGGTTTGCTGAATGTCTTTGCTATCGGCGGTATAGTGGTAATCCAACCCCGTTTCACCGATGCCGACGAATTTGGGATGCGTCGCAAGTGCCACCAGTTCTTTGACCGTCACCATTGGCTCTTTGGTGACATTCATCGGATGGGTGCCAGCGGCAAAGAACACGGGCGCGTGGGCATCCACAATGGCACGGACCTGATCCAGTTCACGCATCTTGGTGCAAATGGTGACCATGCGGGCCACACCTGCGGCCACGGCGCGTTCCACGACTTGCGTTATGTCATCGTCAAAATCGGAAAAATCCAGATGGCAATGGCTGTCGGTAATCTGCGGTGGGTTTTTTGGTGGGATTTGCGGTGTGTCGGTCATGGGTTTGCCCCTTTAGGCAGCCGCCTTTGCAGCAGCCGCATCAATCTTTAGAACCATATCAAGGATGAGCGCGGCAGGGTCAAGGTTGACCGCCTTGCCATGCCTTGCCCGCGCCCCAAGGCTTTGTTGCAGTTCCGCCCATTGGCGGCCTGCATAGTGGGTGGGGGCAAGGCGGACCATCAGGGCGGCTTCGCCATTTGCGGCCTCAATGACGGGGGCACCGCTGGCGCCGGTGCGGGCCATGCGGGCCAAAAATAGGTCCATCAGACCGAGCAGCAGATCGTAACGCGCTTCTTTGCCTTTGCCGACCACGCTTTCGGCCAACCGCAGGGTGCGGCTGCGGTCCAGTTGGGGCAGGGTGGTGAACAAGGTAACGATTTCCTGATAGGTGTCCAACCCGCCCAGATTGGTCAGGCGCAGCGCTTCGCCAACCGACCCACCTGACAATGCGGCAAGCGCGGTCGGGTTGTTGGCGGGCGCTGCACCCGCGCTGGTCAGGGCGGTGGCCATATCGTCGGGCGATAGCGGGTTACAGCGCAACTCGCGGCAGCGCGACCGGATGGTCGGTAATAGGCGCGAGGGCTGGTGGCTGATCAGGAACATTGTGGTGCGTTCGGGGGGTTCTTCCAACAGTTTCAGTAGGGCGTTGGCGGCGTTGGGATTCATTTCGTCAGCGGTATCGACGATCACCACGCGACGGCCCCCATCGGCGGCTGACAGGGAGAAAAAGTTGCGCAGCTTGCGGGCTTCATCGACTGTGATGACCGATTTCAGTTTTTTGGTCTTGTCGTCCCACGCACGGCGCAGCAGGAACAGGCGCGGCTCAGACAAGGCCAGTAGACGATGCGTGACGGGGTGGTCATTTGACACCTCAAGGCTGGTGGGTTTCGTGGTATCACCAAACATCGAGGGTCCGTCATCGGCAGGTTCCGCCAACAGGAACCGCGCCAATTTCCACGCCAGCGTTGCTTTGCCAACACCACGCGGGCCAGTGACCAGCCACGCGTGATGCAGACGTCCTGAATTATACGCCTGTAGAAACGCGGCCTCGGGTTTGGACTGGCCAATCAGGGCGTGGGTTTCGCGCGGATGCGGGGCACCCTCAACGCAGTCGGGTTCGGGATGGCCAGTATCGGTGCTCATTTCAGGTGGTCGTTTGCAATTTGGGCGATTTCGGCTGCGATCACATCCATGTCACGCGCCCCGTCAATCACATGGCAACGGTTAGGGAAATCCTGTGCCAAGGCAAGAAAACCAGTGCGTAGCTCCTCCTGAAATTCCAGCCCCAATTCCTCGAACCGATCTTCGCCAGATTGGCGCGCCAATCCACGGGTCAGGGCATTGGCTGGGTCCATATCAATGATGAATGTCAGGTCAGGTTCGCGGCCAATCATCATGGCATGCAACTGGTCCACAACATCGCGCAGGTCAGCCCGTGCAGCGCCTTGATAAACGCGGGTCGAATCGGCAAACCGGTCGGAAACCACGTTTCTGCCAGTCGCCAGCGCGGGTTCAATGGTTTTTTCCAGATGGTCGCGGCGTGCGGCGGTGAACAACAGAATTTCGGTCATCGCTGACCAACGGTCTGGGTCGCCTTCAACCAGCAACCGCCGAATTTCTTCGGCCCCTTCGCTCCCCCCGGGCTCGCGGGTGCGTAGGGTGTCATGGCCCAGCGATTTCAGTGTTTCGGTCAGCAGTTGCGCTTGCGAGGATTTTCCCGAGCCATCAATGCCTTCAAATGTGATAAATATTCCGCGTGTCATTACAACAAGTCCTGTGCGCCTCCGGCAACTTGTTGTAGCAGCATTTTGGCGGCCGTGCGAATGCGGGGTAAAAAGCCGCCGCGTATGACGGTGCGATCCGCCACAAGCGGCAGTCGGGCATCAGGCATCCCATCGCGTTTAATCACCAGTTCGGCGATCTGCTGACCCTTCTCAATCGGGGCCTCTATCGGGCTTTGGTAACTGACTGAGGCCTCTAGTGCGTTCTGGTTCAGCGAGGGCACTAGCAGCAATAAATCCTTGGGCGCGACCAGACCAACGCGGCTGACATCGCCCAGCCAGACGTCGGCTTGGGCAATCATTCGGCCTTCGGTCGCAACCTTTTTCTCGACAAATTGCCGGAATGCCCAGCTGACGATACGCTCGGCTTCTTCGGCGCGCTCTTGTGCGCTTTGCAGGCCGGAAATCACGAAAATGACCCGCCTGCCGCCTTGTTTGGCCGACCCGACAAGCCCGAAACCGGCCTCGACGGTGTGGCCTGTTTTTAGGCCATCTGCGCCAATATTCAGTTTTAACAACGGGTTGCGGTTGGATTTATTTTGTGGGGCGCGGCCATCAAACAGGAATTCGGTTTCCGCAAACAGAGGGTAAAAGGTGGGGAATTCGGTGATTAGCCGATTGGCTAAAATGGCCAGATCATGCACGCTCATCCTGTGGCCCGCTTGCGGCCAGCCATTCGAGTTGGTGAAATGCGAATTGGTCATGCCCAGTTCTTTGGCCCGTATTGTCATCAACTGTGCAAATCCGGCCTCGGTGCCGTCGGTTGACAAGGCCTCGGCCAAAACAGCCGCTGCGTCATTGCCCGACAACACGATGACACCGCGGATCAAGTCCTCGACCCGCACGCGGTCGGAGGTGTTCAGGAACATGGTCGAGCCCTGATAATCCATTGCGTGCTGCGAGACTGGCAATTTGTCATCTAGCCGCAAACGCCCATCTTTCAGCGCCTCGAACACCATGTTCAAGGTCATCAGTTTAGACATCGATGCTGGTGGCAGCGGCAAGTCGGGGTTTTTGGTCAACAACACAGTGCCCGTGGTGTGGTCGATCACATAGGCCGCTGTTGCCCGCGTGTCGAATTGTGCCCGCAGGGGCAGTGTGGCCATAAGCGTAACTAGAAAGGCAATCAGGGGCAGAGTACGCAAATTCATAGGTGGTTTTTTCCGTTGCTAGTTGGTTACAAAATAGGCGTCAGAAAAACCTAGTGCTTTGATTTTCTTCAGCAATGTTGCCCGCTCCGAGCTGGACCCCGCAGGTCCAACCAGCACGCGCCAGAAAGTTTTACCACTGCTGGCTTGCTCTTTGACAACGGGCACCATGCCGGCCTTGCGCATATTGTCAGCCGTTTTGGTGGCGTTGGATTTAACACTGAAAATACCCAGCTGGATATAGGGCTTGGTTAGTGAAGAGGCCGGTTTCGGGGTGGCCGCCGGTTTTGGTGCAGGGGTCGGTTTTACGATCGGTGGCGTGCCATCTGCCGCATCAATTGCTGCCGCAGCCGAGGCAATCGGATCGAGCGTGGTTTCATCAATGGTTTCCGGAGCGTCCAGCGTTTGATCGCTTGGCGTTGGCGCGTCTTCAGCCACTTCTTCACGGCGCAGGGCCGTTACGTTCAGTTTTGCCGGTTGGCCCGCCAACATGCCAAGCGCATCAGCTGCATCCGAAGATATCTGCAGTTTCGGGCCGGGGTTTTCGCGTTCGCGGCGGAACAATGCGCCAATAACGAACTTGCCGTTGGTTGTGTTGCGGATAATCACCCGCTCGGGGTCTGCCACGTCAGGGTGTGCGACCCAGACACCGCCAAGCGACGGGCGCCCATCCCACAACCCGTCATCGGTTGCTTGAAACACTTCGGGCGATTCAACGTCGCGTTCGACCAGTCGGGTTGAACTGCTGTTGGCCGGTATGGACGCTTCAGCGCCGCCGCCCTTTGGCTTGAATAGATTGAAAGACTTGCCGTCTTCACACCCCGCAAGGGCGATTGCGATACTGGCCAAAAGGGACAATCGCCCGATTTTTGCCCAAGCTGTGAAATTTGTCTGCGTCATGCCTTACCCTCTATGTATCGACGTTGTCTCTGCAACGCTCCTTGCCGGTTTTTCGGCTCAACTGCTCGAATTTTGACGCCGCTTTGTGCCACGCTTTTAGGGCATAGTAGCGATACAGTTGTTTCATGGGAAGGGCGCACAGCTATGTCGGCGAAATTCCCCGCCATTTCGGTGCTTTTAGAATCACAATTACCACGCTATTGACTGCCCCAGTCGGAGGAGTGGCAGAGTGGTTGAATGCACCGGTCTTGAAAACCGACGTAGGTGAAAGTCTACCGTGGGTTCGAATCCCACCTCCTCCGCCACTATCCCCCGAGAACCCGTTCTCCGCTTGTGGCTGATTCCGAATTTTCTTGTTGTTTTCAAAGGTTATAGGTGGTGGGCTGTTGAGTGCCCTTCTGGCAGTCCGGTCGGAAATGGTTCTCGCACCCCCTATATTCTCCAAAGCTGTTGCCTAAAGGGGTTTTGGTTCAGTTTCGTAAGGTGTTGTAAAACAACATAAATTAAGGCCGCCCATTTTTCCTAGTTCGAACTTCCGCGCGCTGTGCGGGCGGGGCTGGGAACGAAACCTTCACCAATCTATTTTTTTGTCTGTTTGAACCGCCCTAGCCAACCAACCGCTCCATGCTCTGCTGCCATGAAGCTTTAAAAGCGGGATCGTTTGCAAAAAGCTTGTAGAGTTCAAGCTCATCTTTGCGACGGTTCAGCATAATGCCCTTAAGCATTTTCTCGAACGCCAATCCACGATTGTGGGGATCTGGATTGTTTTTGTATTTTCTTTCAAAATCCGGGTGCGCTTTAATGCTGTCAGCGATGTTGATAAATTTCACGCGCTGTTCTTCTGGGGTCGCGCTCCATCCCTGAAACCACCGCTCATTAAATGTCCTGATTATTTCATCAAGCGGGTCTTTGTCGTCCTCTGTATGTACACTTCTAGGATTTGGATTCTGCGGGTCAACTTCGGTTTCTGAATCGTCCAGCCCAATCGAGTGATTGAGCTTCACACGCTCAAGCCCATAAGATGACAAATCTACAGATTCCAGCAATTCGTCCAGCAAAGCCTGATTTGGGTCTTTGACCTTGAGCTTCGGAATAAGGAATTTCAGGAACCAGAACAGCTTTTCCCAATCAACCACTTCAAACGGCATGATCGACGCCATTTGGCCGTAAATTTTCACGAACTGCTTGGCCTTGATTTTGAAATCAATCTTTTCGTCGTTCTCCATCTCCAATTCGTCATTAAACCGGTTTGCGGCAATATCAATGATCGGGCTAAGATTGTCAGCGTCTTCATTGTTGAAATACCGCGCCACGAAATCTTCGACCTCATGCCAATCATAAACGCCAACATCATCCAACACGTCTTTCAGCTCATGCAGGACATTTACATCGGTCGCCTCGGATA